>NZ_JADQ01000056.1:0-29698 GCF_000518465.1 Paenibacillus sp. J14
TACTACGTAAGCACAGTGGGCTTGAATGAGGCCACTGTCGCAAAGTATATCCGCGAGCAGGAAGCACATGACCAGGCAATCGATAAACTGAGCGTCAAAGAGTATGAAGATCCATTTAGCAGAAACGGTAGCAAGAAAAAGTAAACCAGTTTAACTGGTAAGTGAAAGTGACAAAAACACTGAGCCTGAACAATTTTATTGTCAGGCTAGCGTCTTTAGGCGCAGTTTGGCAACAAGGGGTTATACCCCAAGAGCAAACCACCCGTTGGACGGGTGGTTATGATTTTATGGGAAATTCCTCTTGCTTTTTGGGAATCTTTTGCTTAGAATTTGCCCTAAGGAAACATTTTTATATAAATAAAACAAAGAGGGATCAAGTAAACAAGTGTTCTCTTGTACAACATTAAATCAAATTCGAGGAGAGGAGTAGCAAAATGGACGAAATGAAGATCAAGAAAAGCCCGTTTGAACGGGCCAAAATGACGCTCGGCGTGCTGGCGTTCATCGTATTAGTGGCTTGTTCCAAAGTACAAGATCAGGTTGATCATGTTCGCGCATCGGCTAATGATTCCCCCGTTAAGGTGGTGACTACGATCGGCATGATCACAGATGTCGTTCAGGAGGTTGGCGGCGAGCAGGTTGAAGTCACCGGTCTAATGGGGCCAGGAGTGGATCCGCATTTATACAAGGCGTCACAGGGGGATATCGAGAAGCTGGATCAGGCGGAGGTCGTGTTTTACGGTGGATTGCATTTGGAAGGGAAAATGACGGAGATTTTCGAGAAATTGGAGAAGAAGAAGCGGACTGTGGCGGTCTCGAAGGACATTGATCCAAGCGAGCTGCGCTCTGGTGCAGATGCCGGGGGGACGCAGTACGATCCGCATATATGGTTTAACGTACGGCATTGGATCACAGCCACGCAAACGATCCGCGACACGTTGTCGGCCTACGATCCAGACCATGCCGACGTCTACCGGAAGAACGCCGAGGCGTATATTGCCGAATTGGAGAAGCTGGATGCGGAAGTGAAGGAGCGGATCGCAGAAATTCCGGAGCAGGACCGGGTGCTGGTCACGGCTCATGATGCTTTTGGCTACTTCGGAGATGCCTACGGCATTCAGGTGATGGGTCTGCAGGGAATCAGTACGGCGGCGGAATACGGTTCAAGGGATGTCGCCAAGCTCCGAGACTTCCTGGTTGAGAATAAGATCAAAGCCGTATTTGTTGAGTCGAGCATTCCGACCAAATCGATGGAAGCGGTGATTGCCGGAGCTGCGGAGCTGGGGCATACGGTAAAAATCGGCGGCGAGCTGTATTCCGACTCGCTGGGAGAACCAGGGTCAGAAGCGGATAGCTACATCGGGATGGTCCGTCATAATGTCAACACGATCGTTGAGGCCTTGAAATAACTTTAGAGAGAGGGATCCAAAATGAACGTTTATCCGCTTGAGGTGAACCGATTAACCGTTGCTTATCAGAAGAAGCCGGTGTTAAGATCGGTTTCTTTTCACATCCCGGAAGGGCAGTTGATTGGGATTCTAGGTCCTAATGGAGCGGGGAAATCTACGCTGCTAAAGGCTGTACTGGGGCTGCTTCCCACTCTGGACGGTGAAGTTCGCATCTATGGGAAGTCCTATCGGGAGCAACGCAAATTGATTGGCTATGTGCCGCAGCGCGAATCGGTGGATTGGGATTTCCCAACGAATGCGCTGGATGTTGTGATGATGGGGCGTTACGGCCAGCTTGGCTGGTTTCGCCGCCCCGGAGTCAAGGAACGGCAGATCGCGCTGGAATGTCTCGCGAAGGTGGGCATGGCGGAGTACGCCGGGCGCCAGATCAGTCAGTTATCCGGCGGACAACAGCAACGGGTCTTTCTGGCGCGGGCTCTGGCTCAAAATGCGCAGGTGTATTTTATGGATGAACCGTTTGCCGGCGTCGATGCCACTACAGAGAAAGCGATCATCGCCCTGCTGCACGAATTAAAGGAGCAAGGGAAAACGGTGCTGGTGGTACATCACGATTTATCTACAGTACGGGAATATTTTGATCATGTGCTGCTGCTGAACGGTGAGTTGATTGCCGCCGGACCTACTGAGGAGACATTTACACCGGAAAATTTGCACAAGACGTACGGCGGGAAGATTGCTATGCTGGCCGATTTCGGTGCGGTGCCTGCGGGGAAGGTGTGACGCGATGCTAACGACATTATGGCAATGGATCACGGATCCGAACCTGCAGTGGATTCTAATGGGATCCTTGTTGCTTGGCTTGGGCAGCGGCGTCATCGGCTCTTTCACTTATCTTCGCAAGCAAAGTCTGCTTGGAGATGCGTTAGCGCATGCCGCGTTGCCAGGAATCTGCATCGCCTTTATGCTAAGCGGCGTCAAATCCGTGGGTCTGTTTATGCTTGGGGCCATCCTCGCCGGGGTGGCAGCGACGTTTGGTATCTCCGCCATTACCCGCTACACGCGGATCAAGCAGGACGCAGCGCTCGGCATCGTGTTGTCGGTGTTTTTTGGCATCGGCATCGTGTTGTTGACCCAAATCCAGCATAGCGGCAACGGGAACCAGAGCGGGCTCGACAAATATTTGTTTGGTCAGGCGGCTTCCATGATGTTGGCTGACGTTTACTTGATGGGCGCGGTGTCCGTGTTGCTGATTGCGATATGCGCGTTGCTTTTTAAGGAGTTGAAGCTGGTGAGCTTTGATCCCGGGTTTGCCCGGGGCATGGGGCTTCAAGTAGCTTTCCTTGAACAGTTGCTGCTAATGATGACCGTGGTGGCGGTTGTCGTGGGCATTCAAGCCGTGGGCGTGGTGCTCGTAGCCGCCTTGCTAATTACCCCGGCTGTGGCTGCGCGGTACTGGACGGATGCGCTGGGCGTGATGGTTGTGCTGGCAGGTGTGTTCGGAGCACTGTCAGGGATTACCGGTACGCTGATCAGCTCCACTTTATCGAACTTGCCAACTGGTCCGGTGACGGTGTTAGCGGCGACCGCTTTGTTTTTCGTCTCCGCTGTGTTTGCGCCAAATCGGGGTTGGCTGGCTAAGTGGATACGACGCTGGCGCAGCCGCAATGAAATCCAGCAACCGATGGAGCTGGTGATAATCAAGCAAGCCGGGAACACGGTCGAAAGGGGGGCGGAATAACATGGCGGATTTTTGGATTATATTAACTGGTACGTTGGTTGCGGCGACGTGTGGAATCTTGGGCTGCTTTTTGGTCTTGCGAAAAATGGCCATGGTTGGGGATGCCATCAGCCACTCTGTGCTGCCCGGCATCGCCATCGCGTTTCTGGTCAGCAGCTCGCGGGACTCTTTGCTGATGCTGATCGGGGCCGCTGTGCTGGGGCTGATCACGGTGTTCTTCATCCAGATGCTGCAACAAAGCGGCTTGCAATCCGATGCTTCGATTGGCATTGTGTTTACAGCGCTGTTTGCCGTTGGTGTGATCCTGATCAGCCGGAACGCTTCGCATATCGACCTGGATCTAGACTGCGTCTTATTTGGTGAAATCGCCTATGTGCAATGGGATACCTGGATATGGAACGGCTACGATATGGGGCCGATCGCGGTCTGGATGCTGGGCGGGACGCTGCTTATCGTGCTTGCAGCCATTTTGCTCTTCTACAAGCAATTTAAGCTCTGTGCCTTTGATCCGGCATTGGCGGCTGCAATAGGCATTCCGGTTGCATTGTTCCACTATCTGCTGATGGGGCTTGTTTCGCTGTCGACGGTGGCCTCTTTTGAGAGCGTAGGGGCGATTCTGGTCGTCGGCATGTTGATCATTCCGGCCTCGGCGGCATATCTGCTGACCGATCGACTGAGTGTAATGATCGGTTACAGCGTGCTGATCGGGGCGATCAGCGCAGCCGGCGGTTATTATGCGGCCAAATGGCTGGATGCTTCGATCGCCGGTTCGATGGTCACGGTTGCCGGTGGGTTATTCCTGCTGGCATTCCTCTTTTCGCCGAAGCATGGTTTGATCGCTCGATTCGGGAGGAAGCAGCGGAAACGCGATGAACTGTATTCTGCGGCCGCTTAAGTCGGCAAGAAACGCAATATAATCGTGAAAATCGCTGGTTAACACAAATATGGCACGTTTTTGTCAAGTTTTTGCCACCAAGCGGCGGTCTTCTCCGTATTACTTAATATAGTTAGCCGGTCAATCGTTCCGGTTAGACCACATATTAAGGGGAGAGGGATTCATATGGAGACAGGTACGCAGCAGCAAACCAAGAGGAATATGTCCGCGGGGAAATGGATTTCTACGGCCATTATCGTCATTGTCGTCCTGATCGTCGGATCCAACAGTTATGCGCAGGTCGAATATGGTCATGTCGGCTTGTACAAAACGTTCGGGAAGTTAAATGATAATATTTTAGGCCCGGGCATGCATTTTAAAATACCGTTTGTTCAAACCGTCATTCAGGTGAATACACAGGTGACCAAAACGGAAACAGATACAACCGCATCATCGAAGGACCTGCAGCCGGTATCTACGCATGTTGCCGTGAACTATTCGGTGAACAAGGAGTCGGCTTACAACCTGATGAACAATATCGGTGGCAATTACGATACGGTCATTATTAACCCGGCGGTGCAGGAGATCGTCAAAGAAGTGACAGCTCGCTACCAAGCTGAGGAATTGATTGCCAAGCGTGACGTTGTCGCCGGGGAGATCAGCGAGCATTTAACCTCCCGTTTGGCCAAATACGATTTAATCGTTAACGAAATTAATATCGTCAACTTTAAGTTCTCCGACGCGTTTAACCAATCGATCGAAGCGAAGCAGGTAGCTCAGCAACAGGCGCTGAAAGCGAGCAACGATCTGAAGCGGATTCAGATTGAAGCGCAGCAGAAGATCGCTCAGGCGGAAGCTGAGGCAGAAGCGCTGAAGTTGAAGAAGCAGGAGGTTACACCGGAACTCGTGCAGCTGAAACAGATCGAAGTGCAGGAGAAGGCGCTGGAAAAATGGGACGGCAAACTCCCGCAAGTTACAGGCGGCGCCACACCGTTCATCGATATTGAGTCGTTGACCAATCAATAATAATCGCATCAAATAATATGGGCCCTCGCTCTTTATAAAGAAAGGGGGTTCAGATCATCCGGGCCGCCCTTGAAGGGCGGCCTTTCTATTACCTCAAGTATAATGGGAAAGAGCCTCAGATGATATTCGGCGTGGAATCCCGGATAATTGGCTTGGTGTAGATATGGGAAACCTGATAAGGTTGATTCGGGTTGTTAATCCGCGAGAGAAGCATTTCGGCTGCCTTTATCCCCATCTCGTTGCTGAAAATATGGACTGTCGTCAAATGAGGTTCGACAATCACGGATTCGGGGCCGTTGTCGAAACCGCAGATGGCGATATCCTGCGGAATCGACAGTTTTTTGTTCTTCAAAGCCTTCATGACACTGACAGCAATGTAGTCGTTTGCGCAGACAAAAACAGAAGGGAGATGCGGTATCCCGGCCATCCGCTCGTCCATCCATTCGGGATGAGAGAAGAATCGGTCGTCGTCAACCACGCACTGGGACAAATCAAGGGTTATGCCAGCTTCAGTCAGCGCACGATTAAATCCGGTCCATCGCTCGTTAAAGCTTCGGCAATGGTTATAATCGCCGACGAATCCGAAAGTTTTGTACCCGCCATCAATCAATTTCTTGGTAAGTTGATAGGTGCTGTGTTCATTCTCCATCAGCAGCACGTCGGCACGAAAATCTGGATAGCAAACGTAAGCCGAGCAGTCGATAAAGATGGTCGGGATGCCAAGCTCGGTGATGAGCTTGCTGTATTCCAGGTCAAACAACTCGATGCAGATGATGCCGTCCACATTGGCCGCTTCGAAGTTGTTCGGTAGCGACAGCGACTTTTGCTCGATTTCCCTGATGATATGAATGGACAGGTTATACCCTTCAGCACTGATTCGTTTTTCCAGGCCGCTGATCAGGGGTGAACCGAAATGGGAGGTGTTCGGCAAGTTCTCCGTCAACAACGCAATGTTGCCCGAACTTTTGGACAAAAGGCCGTCGCTGCCCATAAAGGCAAATTGCTTGTATTTCAACTCAATGGCTTTTCTGATTACTTTATTGCGTGTTTCAGCTGGGATGCTTTCGCTTCCGTTCAGCGCTTTGGACGCCGTGTTGCGGGAGATGCCCAAAGCATCGGCGATATCTTGAATCGTTACTTTTTCCTTTGCCATCATTTCACCTCTAAAGTATCCTCGACTCACGATGCATAAATAGCGAGTATTTAGCAGAGATTTCCTATCCCCAATGTATAATAGATCGAGAAAAATATCAATATTTATTTTACAAATGTAAAGTCCGGTTTTACATTTCTGACAGAAAACAAGTTGAATTGATGTGAATTCATTGTATGACTTTTGACTTTATAATAGTGAATAGAATATCTGTTTTTTGCAAAAATCGATTTTTATAGCATATTGTGCAAAAAAGAATGATTATTTTAGTCAAATGCACAATAATAAATTTACAAAATTAATTGACTATAGGGTGTGTATTTGTTAAATTGTAAATGCATAAGGGTGCGAATGTAAAAGATAGATCTTAGTGAAAACCCTTACTCATGGGGGAATGTAAACGTAAACTTAACGGGAGAACGGAGGTAACAGAATTGCAAAGTACTATAAAAGCCGAACAAGGAAAAACAGCACTTAGGAGATCCCATAAACAAAGCCTCTTTGAATATTTGCGGAAGTACGGCTTCCTCTACCTGCTGCTTGCCCCGGCTCTTATCCTCACCTTGGTCTTCAAGTACGGACCGATGTATGGAGCAGTGATCGCGTTCAAGGACTTCAGCCCGATCAAAGGCATTTTGGGTAGCGATTGGGTGGGGTTCAAAAATTTCGACAAGTTTCTGTCATCGCCCAATTTTGAAGTCATCTTTATGAATACGCTTAAATTGAGCTTACTTGGGCTTGTGCTCAGCTTTCCTGTGCCGGTACTACTTGCGCTGATGCTCAATCAAATCCGCCGGGCCGGATTGAAAAAGAATATTCAGTTGTTTTTATATGCCCCCAACTTTATTTCCGTCGTGGTTGTCGTCGGAATGTTGTTCATCTTCCTGTCGCCAACAGGGCCCGTTAACCAGTTGCTCGTTTGGTTTATTGACGAGCCGATTATGTTCATGTCCCGTCCCGAGTATTTCCGGTGGATTTATATTTTGTCGGATATTTGGACGGGAGCGGGCTGGTCCTCAATCATCTATGTGGCCGCGTTGGCCAACGTGGATCCGGAGCAACACCATGCGGCTCACCTGGACGGCGCCAACCTGCTACAGCGGATTCGCCATATCGATCTGCCGACGATTCGCCCGATTATGGCAATTGTGTTCATTCTTGCTGCAGGTGGGATCATGTCGATCGGTTTCGAGAAGGCTTACTTGATGCAGACGGCCATGAACCTGCCGACCTCGGAGATCATTCCGACATACGTTTACAAAATCGGCTTGCAGTCCGGAGACTACGCTTACTCTGCCGCCGTCGGGTTGTTTAATTCCGTCATCAACGTCATCCTGCTTGTGACCGTGAACTTTGTGGTCAAAAAGCTAAACGAAGGTGAAGGCCTCTATTAAGTCTATCTTCCCGGTGCTGAAACCTGACTTATTGAACGCGTAACTGTATTGAAAGGAGCAAAACTGACATGCCCATCAAACATTCGAAATTCGACCGTTTACTGCTGTTTTTTAATGCAATTGGCTTAGCGTTCGCCGTTTTGATCGTGGTCGTGCCGCTGCTTTATGTCGTCGTGGCCTCGTTTATGGACCCATCCGTACTGCTTAGCCGCGGCTTGTCTTTTAACGTTAAGGATTGGACCTTGGACGGCTACGAGAAGATCCTGACGAATCCGGCGATGGTCCGGGGATTCGGTAATGCGGTGCTGTACTCGACTTCTTTTGCTTTGATCACCGTTACGGTGTCGATTTTCGCAGGCTACGCCCTGTCGGATCATAGGCTTGTCGGCCGCCGTATTTTTATGACTTTGTTTTTGATCACGATGTTTTTCGGCGGCGGGCTGGTGCCGACTTACCTGCTGGTCAAAGAGCTCGGCATGATCGATACGGTTTGGGCGGTGATCATTCCTGGCGCGGTCAACGTATGGAACATCATCTTATCCCGGACGTTTTTCAAAGGTGTGCCGAACGAGCTGAGAGAGGCTGCCAACGTTGACGGCGCTTCCGAAGCGATGATTTTCTTCCGCATCGTGCTGCCTCTGTCCAAACCGATCGTTTTCGTATTGACGCTGTACGCCTTCGTCGGCCAATGGAACGCCTATTTCGACGCCATGATTTATCTGGACAATCCGAACTTGCATCCGCTGCAGCTTGTGCTCCGGTCGATTCTGATCCAGAACCAGGTCGATCCTGGCATGATAGCCGATCAATTGGCCATGGCGGAGATGAAGCGGCTGTCCGAGATGATCAAATACGCGGCAATTGTAATTTCTAGCCTGCCGCTCGTTGTGATGTATCCGTTCTTCCAGAAATATTTCGAGAAAGGTGTTATGATCGGCTCCTTGAAATAATGCCGACTGCACATAGATTACCTAAAGCACAAAAACTGGGAGGTCAAAAAATAATGGAAAAAAGCCAAAAGCTCGCTTGCAAAGCCGTATTCGTCTCCGTACTTGCTTTCGCACTTCTCCTGTCCGCCTGCGGCAACGGGGGAAGCAAAAACTCGTCTAGCAACGAACAGGATCCGAGCGGGAAGATCACGCTGAACATGATGACGCAAAGCTCGCCACTAGCGCCTGCGGATCCAAACGACAAGCTGATCTTCAAACGACTGGAGGAAAAAACGAACGTCCATATCAATTGGAAGAACTTCACGAAAGACGTGTTTGTGGAAAAAAGAAATCTCGCCATGGCCAGCGGTGATCTGCCTGACGCGATCTTCGACGCCGGTTACAGCGATTACGAGCTGCTCAAGCTTGCTAAGGACGGTGCGATCATTCCGCTAAATGATCTGATCGAGCAGTATATGCCGAATTTCAAAAAGGTGTTGGAGGAAGCGCCGGAATACAAGGCGATGATTACCGCGCCGGACGGCAACATCTATGCTTTTCCGTGGATCGAAGAGCTCGGTACGGGGAAAGAGCGGATTCAATCCGTAGACGCAGTTCCGTGGATCAATGTGGAATGGTTGAAAAAGCTTGGTCTTGAGATGCCGAAAACAACGGAGGAATTGAAGCAGGTGCTGATCGCCTTCAAAACTCAGGATCCGAACGGAAACGGGCAGGCTGACGAAATTCCACTGTCTTTTATCAACAAGCCGGGGGCTGAGGATCTGGTGTTCCTGTTCGCCTCGTTTGGATTGGGTGAAAATCCCGATCACGCGGTGGTTACGAACGACGGTAAAGTTGTGTTTTCACCTGGCGAGGAAGGCTACAAAAACGCTGTCAAATATATCAACGAGCTATATAAAGAGGGACTCATCGATATCGAAGCATACACGCAGGACTGGAGCACATATCTGGCCAAAGGCAAGGACCATCGGTACGGCCTCTATTTCACCTGGGACAAGAGCAACATTACAGGCGATAATGACAGCTACGAGGTCATGCCGCCGGTAGCGGGGCCGGACGGTGAGATCAATGTAGCTCAAACGAACGCACGGGGCTTCCATCGCGGTCGGATGATCATAACGAGCACCAATAAAAATCTGGAAGCGACGGCGAAATGGGTGGATCAGATGTACGATCCGATCCAATCCGTACAGAACAACTGGGGCACTTACGGTGACGAGACACAGCAAAATATCTTTGAATATGACGAAGCAAGCAACAGCCTGAAGCATTTACCGCTGAACGGAACCGCTCCGGTCGAACTGCGCGAAAAAACGAGCGTCGGTGGCCCGCTGGCGATCCTGGACAGCTATTTCGGCAAATATACCACCGTACCAGATGACGCCAAGGAAAGAATGCGAATCGTCAAGGAGGTTATGGCACCACATATGAAGTCGGAGCAGGCAATGCCCAACGTATTCCATTCGATCGATGAGTTGGACCGACTGACGACGATCGAAACAGATTTATTTGCTTATGTATTGAGAAAGCGCACCGAATGGTATCAAAACGGCAAAATCGATCAAGAATGGGGGAGTTATTTGCAGGAGTTGGATCGACTTGGGCTGCAGGAATGGTTGAAAATCAAGCAGGACGGTTATGACCGAGCCATGAAGAAGTAATCGGGAAGCATAACTACATCGAACTAAGCATCCGATTTAACGAAAAATCCAGAGAACTAGAAAACGATAGGACTTATAGAGATAACCGATTTTATTGTGGAGGCAAAAAGGAGAGATGCTGGAATGTCTACAATCGCCAAGCAAAACTACAGAGGCAGATATCATTTCTCACCGGAGAAGAACTGGATGAACGATCCGAACGGATTGGTTTATTTTGCCGGAGAATACCATCTGTTCTATCAATATTATCCACACGGAACGGTCCACGGGCCAATGCACTGGGGTCATGCCGTAAGCGAAGATCTGGTTCATTGGGAGGAGCTTGACATTGCGCTCTTCCCTGACGAGAACGGAACAATTTTCTCGGGAAGTGCGGTAGTGGACTGGGACAATACCACAGGCTTTTTCGGAGAGGAGCCGGGGATGGTCGCGATTTTCACACATCACCTTGAATCGGAAGGAACAACTCCCGTCCAGACTCAAAGCATCGCCTACAGCAAGGATAAAGGCAGAACATGGACGAAATATGCGGGAAATCCGGTGTTGAGACATGAACGCTTCGTTGATTTTCGCGATCCCAAGGTAATTTGGCATAAAGGTACTCGGCGCTGGGTTATGATCATAGCTTGCGGGCAGACAGTCTGTCTGTATCATTCTCCTGATCTAAAAACATGGACGTTCGGTAGCGAATTCGGCAGCGGAATCGGTTTCCATGAGGCGGTTTGGGAATGTCCCGATTTGTTCCCGCTGGCGGTTGATGGGGATGCCTCCCGACAAAAATGGGTGATGCTGGTCAGCGTGGGCGATCATCCAGCTTATGCGGAAGGGTCGAGAACGCAGTATTTTACCGGGGATTTCGACGGCGTGACATTCACGCCCGACGAAGACTCGCGGAATGTCCGCTGGCTGGACCATGGCCGGGATAATTACGCGGGCGTTAGTTGGTCCGATATTCCAGCAGAGGATGGCAGACGGTTGCTGATTGGCTGGATGAGCAACTGGAAGTATGCACAGCTGACACCGACGGAATCATTTCGAGGCGCGATGACGGTACCGCGGGAACTTGCGTTAGAATCCCGTAACGGAACGACCGTTCTAACGCAGAGACCAGTTCGAGAACTGGAGCGTGTGCGCCGAACGGTGCTCAGCCTGGCGAATGTCGCTGCCGGGGAAGTGGAAGTCGCACTGCGTTCCTTGCGGCTGGACAGCTTCGAACTGGTTGCAGAAGCTGCACCCGGCGCGTCCTTTGCCTTTAAGGTCAGAGCGGGGGATGGCCAGGAGACGGTTGTCGGCGTGAACGCGGCTTCCGGTGAGGTCTATGTAGACCGCACGAAGTCGGGGCAGCATGAGTTCCACGAGCAATTCCGCGGCGTACACTCAGCCAAGCTGCATTCCGCAGGGGAAAAGCTCGAGCTGCGCATTTTCGTGGACCGAGCCTCCGTCGAAGTGTTTGCCAATGCCGGGGAGGCGGTCATTACCGATCTGATCTTCCCTGGACCGGAGGCCACCGGCATATCTCTGGCGGCGGAAACGGAATTTGTTCTGAAGTTGCTGACGATTTATGAGCTTGCACCATAAGCGGTCGTTAAATGAGGCCGATGAAATATACAAGATGCGGGACCACCTTAGTACTGTATCAAAAAAGGAGACAACGACAATGCGCATAGGAGCAATTGAGGCTGGCGGGACAAAATTCGTCTGCGGCATTGGGGATGAGTATGGTGTGATTGAGGACAGCATCAGTTTTCCAACAGAAAGTCCGGAGATTACGCTTGGCAAAGCGATTGCTTATTTGAAGGACAAACGGGTGGAGGCGATTGGGGTCGGGTCATTTGGCCCCATCGATCTTCGGCAAGACAGCCCCACCTACGGCTATGTGACCACAACGCCGAAACCCGGTTGGAGCCGGTTCGATTTCCTCGGCGCGCTGCGCCGCGAATTCTCGGTCCCCTTGGGCTGGGATACCGACGTGAACGCGGCCGCGCTGGGGGAAGCGGCGTGGGGGGCCGCCCGGGGCCTGAACAGCTGCCTGTATTATACGGTGGGAACGGGCGTTGGGATCGGCGTCTATCTGGAAGGCCGGCTGGTGCATGGGCTGGTTCATCCGGAGGGCGGCCATGTGCCGGTAAGGCGGCACCCGGGCGATGATTTCGCGGGCCGCTGCCCGTATCACGGCGATTGCCTGGAAGGCATGGCGGCGGGGCCGGCGATCGAAGCCCGCTGGAAAACCAAAGGGTATGAGCTGTCAGGGAATCATCCCGCTTGGGAAATTGAGGCGTTTTATCTTGCCCAGTCGATTACGGGGGCGATGCTCTTGGTCTCGCCGGAAAAGGTCATCCTGGGCGGCGGGGTCATGCAGCAGCCCCAACTGTTCCCGTTGATCCGGGAGGCGGTGCGCCGAAATCTGAACGGATACTTAAACGCCGGCGAGATTTTGGAGCGCTTGGAGGAGTATATCGTGCCTCCCGGCCTTGGGCAGCAAGCAGGGCTTTGCGGCGCTTTGGCATTGGGGCTGAAGGCGTTAACCGGGCCGCTTCTTTCTTCTTAAGTGCAAGCGAAGAAAGCGTGCCGGAGGGAGGCGGTGGCCGTGATCCATGGCCTCCTGCGCCGGAAGCCAAAACAAGTATGTATCTCTTACAGGAAAAGAGGGTGTATCATGGGTAAAGGAAAATCCGTATTATCCATCCTTTTGTCCTCCGCACTTATTTTTGCCGGGCTTGATGCAGGGATAGTCCGGGCGGCAGGTGCGGAGACGGAAACGGGAAAGGAGGCTAACGCAATTTTTGAAAGCGCAACCAAATTAGAGACGAATTTGACTGGCTGGCGAATCGAGGGAAAAGGCCGAATGGAGACGGTGGAGCAGGGGCTTCTGCTCGTCTCGGAGCCGAGGGAGAACGTGATGGCCCTGACGGAAACCCGGGCGGCCGATTTTATCTATGAAGCCGACGTCATGGTAACGGAGAGGCAGGCGGACGCCACGTTGGTATTCCGCTCCAATCAGGACGGTTGGTCCTCCTACATGCTTCAACTCGTGCTGAACGCGGGGTTGATCCGGCTAAAGGACGCGAGCGGAGAAGGCAAGCTGCGGGAAGAACGGCGGGTGGATTTGGCCGAGGGAGAAATCTATCATCTAAAGGTCAAGGCCGAAGGAAGCCGGCTTCAGGTGTATTGGGGAGACCGCTATGAACCGTTAATTGACGTGCATGATGAGGCTTACGCTTCCGGGTATTTGGGCCTGAACGTTTGGGACGGTTCCGCGCTGTTTCAGAACGTGAAGGTCAGCGAACTGAACAGCAATTTAGGCGCGGCGATCGCGAGTTCGGGAGCTTGGCAGCCGGACCTGCGGGGGGAGCTGGGAACGGCGGACGGTTCCCGGCGGGCTCTGCGGATATATGAGGGTTATGAACGGGATCTCGTGCTGGAAGGAAACGTGTCTTTTGCCGCCGATCAGGGGGATGCTGGTTTGCGGTTCAGAGCGAACGAGCAGGGGACGGACGGATACGAGGCGGCTTTGCGAAAAGACGGCGGCCAGGTTTGGGCGGAGCTGAGAAAAGCGGACGGCCGCGTCATCGCGGCCTCGGAACGTGCTTACCCGTCAGCTTCCAAAGCAAGGCACCATCTGGAAATCCATGCGCTCGGGAGCCGGATTCTGGTCTATGTGGACGGATACGCCGAACCGGCCGTGGATGCCGTTGACAATAGCTATGCGGACGGTCACGCGGGATTTGCGGTATCCGGGGGAGCGGCGTATTTTCAGGACGTCTATTTGACCGCGGCCAGTGATTATTATACGGAAAAATACCGCCCCGACTACCATTATTCGCCTGCCCGCGGGTCGGCAAGCGATCCGAACGGACTGGTCTATTACGAAGGGGAATACCATCTGTTTCATCAGGACGGCGGAACTTGGGCGCACGCGGTCAGCACCGATCTCGTTCATTGGAAGCGGTTGCCCATCGCTTTGCCCTGGAACGATCTGGGCCATGTCTGGTCGGGTTCGGCCGTCGCCGATCTCCATAATGCCTCCGGCTTGTTCGCGGATTCCGGGGGAAAAGGCCTGATCGCCTATTATACTTCCTATAATCCGGACCGCCCGAACGGCAACCAGCGCATTGGGCTGGCGTACAGCAAGGATCGCGGCCGCACCTGGGAGTACGCCGCAGAGCGCCCGATCGTGATCGAAAATCCGGGCAAGCAGGGGGACGATCCGGGAGGATGGGATTTTCGCGATCCCAAGGTCGTGCGGGACGAAGAACATAACCGCTGGGTTATGGTTGTGTCCGGCGGCGACCATATCCGCTTTTTCACTTCGACCAACCTGATCGACTGGACGCTGACCGACAACTTCGGATACGGGGCTTATGTCCGCGGCGGCGTGTGGGAGTGCCCCGATTTGTTCCAACTGGCTGTGGACGGTACGGTCAAGAAAAAATGGGTGCTCATGATCAGTACGGGTGCCAACCCGAATACGCAGGGTTCGGCGGCGGAGTATTTTATTGGGGAGCTTACTCCCGAAGGCAAGTTCGTTAACGACAACCCTGCCGGCAAGGTGCTGGCGACCGATTACGGAAAAGAGTACTACGCCTCTATGTCTTTTGCCGGTATGCCGGATGGACGCAGGGTAATGCTGGCCTGGATGACGAACGGGGATTACCCGTTTGCTTTTCCGACCGAGGGTTGGAAGGGGGTTCTAAGCATTCCGCGCGAGTTAACGCTGCAGAAGACGAACGAGGGAATCCGCCTGGCACAGGCGCCGATCCGTGAGCTGGAATCGCTGCGCGGCCAGCTGCTGTTTGCGGCGTCGGACCGCCTCGTCCAAGCGGATAGGGAGAATTTACTGAAAGGCGTGTCCTCCGGAGCCTATGAAATTGAAGCCGAAATTGAAATTCCCCAGGCCAGCAATGTGAGCGAATTTGGTTTCCGCCTCCGGGAGGGAGCCGGAAAGCGGACGGTCGTCGGGTACAAAACAAAAGAGAACGAGATTTACGTGGATCGCTCCCTTTCCGGCGACACCGGCTTCTCCGACCGGCTCAGCACGCTTCATCAGGCGCCGCTTCAGCCGGACAACCGGCGCGTGAAGCTGCGGATTTACGTGGACGATTCCTCGCTGGAGGTATTCGGAGGGGATGGCCGCGTAGTATTTTCGGAGGTGATTTTTCCCGATCCTGCGCACCGTGAAATGAGCCTTTTTACTGTAGGTGGAGAGGTGAACGTGGTTTCCTTGAAAGTGCACGCACTAACAAACGTATGGAACAAGGCGGCGGAGAGCCAAACCTCCATCGTGATGGACACGAGCCCGCAGCAAATGGGGCTGGGGGACACCCGGACCTTGTATGCGGCGGTGAACGGCGGCGTGAAAGGCGGGCGCAGCGGCGGTTCGGACGTCAACCGAAATCAGCCGATCCGCTGGGAGACGAGCGATCCGCAAGTCGTGGCCATCGCCTCGTCCGATCAGCGGCAGGCGGTGATTCGCGCGGCCGGCCAAGGAGAGGCGGTGATTACCGCCTCCACCCCGAACGGGAAAGCGTCGGCCAGCGTTCCGGTGAAGGTGTTTGCCGGGGAGTTCCATACGAATCTGACCGGCTGGGCTCCCGATTTGGCGGCATCCTCCTGGGTGGCGACGGAGCGGGGCATCCGCGGCAGCTACTGGAGCGACGCTCACTATGTGGCGGAGGAGACGGCCGGGGATTTTGTATATGAGGCCGAAATGACGCTGGACGAAAAGGGCGGAGCGGGCTCAGTTCTATTCCGGGCGAGCCGGGACGGGCGCAGCGGGTACTATTTTAATATCGATCCGAATATGAAAGCCTTCCGCTTGTTTTACAAAATCGATGGCGCATTTGCCGACCGCCAGGTGCTGGCCAACGTGCCGGCATTCATCCAGCAGGGAAAGAAATACGCCATCGTTATCGAAGCGGACGGGCCGCGTATCCGGATTTCCGTGGATGGTGCAGGGATCATTGACCTTACCGACGGAACGTTTGCGGAAGGGCATTTCGGCCTTCACGTCTTTGGCGGCGCGGCGTATTACCAAAACGTCAACGTCAGCCGGGTGGAGCAGGCCAAGCTGCGGAAGACAAGCTTCGTTAACGCCGGCGCGAACACGTCGCTGTATGCAGCGAAAGCGGAAAACGGCGAACCGGTCGCGCTGCTCCCGGCCGGGGATGGGGAGGCGTCCTCCCGGACTTGGGTTATGGTGCCGACCGGAGACGAGTTGGGCTCCTATTCGATCCGCACCGCCGCGGGAGGCAAAGCATTGGACCTCGATACCGGCCAAAACAAACTCCAGCTGTACGATTATCTCGGCTACGACAATCAGCGCTGGCTGCTTCGCGACAATGGCGACGGCACGGTAGCCATTCTGTCGCTTCACAACCAGCAAGCGCTTGAAGCTTCGGCGGACAGCGGCTCCTTGTACTTGAACGAACCGGATCCGGCGCTGGACCGGCAAAAATGGCAAGTGGTCGATGTCGGTGCTCCGTGATGCTTCGGTTTTTATAGTTATAGCTTCCGGATTGGTTAATTAAGGGTTCCCAATTAGCGGAGAATTTTCTTCTGCTTGGGAGCTCTTTTTGTTGGGTTTCCGGGATTATGGTAAAATGGCGGTATGCTGTTTAGAGAGTCAGAAACTTGCGGATGGGGGGAGCTGTCTGTTGTTGAAATATAAACTGTTGGCGCTCGATATGGATGGAACTTTGCTGAACGACGATCTACAAATCTCGCCGGAGACCGAACGTTGGATCCGGAAGGCGGCGGCGGCAGGAGTCCACGTCTGCTTGTCGACAGGAAGAGGCTATCGGGAAGCAGTTCCGTATGGCAATCAACTTGACCTTGGGACGCCGATGATTACGGTAAACGGTAGCGAAGTGTGGAAATCCCCGCATGAGTTGTACCGTCGGGTGCTGCTTGATCGATCACTCGTTTCGCGAATGTACGACATTTCCCGGGAAAAGAATGTCTGGTTCTGGGCCTATGCCGTGGAAGGCAGTTATAACGAAGGGAACTGGCAACCGGAATTATTGGAACGGAATCATTGGATGAAGTTTGGTTATTTTACCGAGGATGATGAGGTGAGGGGAGAGATTTTACGGGAGCTGCAAGAGATGGGCGGCCTTGAAATCACGAATTCCTCCCCGCACAATTTGGAGATCAATCCGAAAGGGATCAGCAAGGCCAGCGGCATTCAGACGGTTTGCGGACTGCTTGGACTGGAGATGTCCGAAGTCGTCGCGATCGGAGACAGCTTAAATGACTTGGCTGCGATTGAAGCCGCGGGTCTGGGGGTTGCGATGGGGAACGCCCAGGAGGCCGTGAAGGAGAAGGCCGATGTCGTGACCACGTCGAATAATGAAGATGGCATTGCCTGGATTATTCGGGATTATATTTTGACAGGGGTGTGAGAAAATGGCGCTGTCCGTGATTGGCTGGATTTTGGTGATTGCCCTGTTTGCTGTGGGGATGGCCGGAGCGGTGTATCCCGTATTGCCTGGGGTGCTCGCCATATATTTTGCCTTTTTTGTGTACGGATGGTTTTTCTCGTTTGAGTCGTTTGGCCCCTTCTTCTGGATATTACAAACATTGATCGTGGTCGCGCTGATGGTGGCGGATTATGCGGTCGGGGCTTGGGGTGTCAAAAAATTCGGCGGCAGCAAGCTATCCGTCTGGCTGAGCACGATCGGCATTATCATCGGACCGTTTGCCATTCCGGCTTTTGGCTTGGTTCTTGGGCCGTTGCTGGGTGCAATGATCGGGGAATTGATTAAGGGCGAGTCGCTCAGCAAATCGTTTAAAGTAGGCATCGGTTCTGTGGTTGGTTTGTTTAGCAGCATGGTGGTCAAGGTGATTTTGCAGCTGGTGATGATCATCGTGTTTATCATTTGGATCGTTGCATTTTAGTCATCATATTAGTTAGCACTCATATGGATTGCGGGAAAGAAGGAATTGCTTTTGTCCAAGAAGGAATCGTTTATTAAAGGCACGTTAATTTTGGCGGGGGCGGCGTTGATTGCCCGGGTGCTTGGCTTGTTCCAGCGCGTACCGTTGGAGCATATTCTAGGTATCGAAGGGAATGCGTCTTATTCTCAAGCTAATGCGGCCTATTTTATGCTGTTAACTTTAGCCACGGCAGGGATCCCGAGCACGCTGAGCAAAATGGTGTCGGAACGCCACGCGTTAAACCGGCCGGAGGAGGCGCGGCGCGTATACCAAGCGGCGTTGCTCTTTGCGGGTGTAGCGGGCTTGGTGATGTTCGTGCTGCTGTATGCCTTGGCCCCCTATTACGCGGTAGCTTCCGGCGTTCCGGAATCGGTGGTGGCTATTCGTGCCTTGGCGCCGGCCTTGTTGCTGTTTCCGCTGATCGCCATGATCCGTGGTTATTTACAGGGCCGGAATATTATGATCGCCGGGGGCGTTTCGCAGGTGATCGAGCAGATCGTGCGGGTGGCAACCGGGATTATTTTGGCGTTTGTGTTGTTCCACTGGGGTTACTCGGGCGAAAAGATCGCGGCCGGCGCAACGTTTGGCGCAGTGCTCGGCGGGGTTGCGGCATTGATCGTGATGTTGGTGTACAGCTTGAAGCTGCAACGGAAAGACCAGACCGAGGGACAAGCCAAACCGCGGAGCGTTGCCGGTCGTCTGCCGTTTAAGCGAATTTATGCGGAAATCTTTAAGCTGTCGATTCCGATTGTGTTGACCGCATTGGCGGTACCGGCGGTTAACTTCATCGACAACTCAATCCTGAAGCCGCTGCTGACCGGACAAATCGGCTCTGGACAAGCTACCTACATTCTCGGGATTCTCGGCAACCGGGCGCAAATGATCGCGGGGATTCCGCCGATTCTGGCGATCGCGCTCAGCCAATCGCTGGTACCGATCATTTCCGCCGCATATGCGCGGAAGGATCAGGAGCATTTGCAACGTCAGGTCACCTTGGCGATGCGGGTGGCCGTGCTGAGCGGGATGCCGATCATCCTTGCATTGGGCACGGCGGCCTACTCTGTGAACGGGTTGCTGTTCAGTACCCGGGATGGCAGCAGCATTGTCGCGTTGCTGACGTTCGCAACGATTTTTCAAATTACAATGATGACCAGTAACTCGATTCTGCTTGGGGTAGGTAAAGCCAATTTGTCGATGGTGCATGTGGCGATCGGGATTCTCGTGAAGCTCGCAGCCAGCTATGTGTTTGCGCAGTTTTGGGGGATTTATGGTATCATTGTCGCCACTGGACTCTGTTTCTTCGCCATTACGCTGCTGAACGTTCGAGCAATGAAGCAAATCGTACCGTTCTCTTTGATGGGAAGCCGTTGGGGCGGTTTTCTGGTCACGGTTGTGGTGTTGTCCGGTGTCGGTTATGGCTTAAACCAAGCCGGCATTCAAATGGTGGACCTGATGCCAGCGCGGGTCGCGTTCTTCCTGACCTGCTGCATCGTTGGCGTGGCAGTGGTGGCACTCTATCCGGTGCTGCTCATCCTGTTGCGCGTCGTCCGTAAGGACGAGCTGACCAGCTACCCAGCCCCCCTCCGCAAAATCCTCTCCCCGCTCATGCGTTTACAACGCGGCGGCCGAGACCGCCAGGTGGGCTAACATTAGAAATCATGAAGCAAATTTAAGCGACTAGTGGATGCGCATGTGTCTGCTGGTCGCTTTTTTTTGCACCATTATCCCCTTGGTTCAGGGAAGTAGAAGTGCGGGGGCGCATCAATCAGGTGGATCTGGAGGGGATTAGGTCGTGTCGTGCGTGTCACGTAGGGGTGTGGTTGTATGGTTGTATCCCGCTGGGAGCTATTGCACGATTATCCCTTTCGGTCAGAGAAGGTAGAAGGTAGAGGGTGCGAGGGGAAGCATCGTGTGGTTTGACAGTGGGTGGGCGGCAAGTCGTTGGGGAAAGCTCGATGCTCCAAGGGTGTGCGGCTGGGCGCTTTTGCACCATTATCCCTTTGGTTCAGAGACGTTAGAGGGTTATCCCCTTGGTTCAGGGGGAGTTGGGTGTGAGATGGGTATAAATAAGTAGGTAATTAGCAGGCGCATATAAGGCGCATATAAGGCGGTTAGGTGTTGGTCCTTGTGTTGTGTTGGTTTAATTGCTTCAGTTTAAAATAGCTTTGTCTGATTTAACGGGATAATGGTAAAAAAGAGCTGGCTCGGGAGGTTCCTTGGCGGTAGGAAATTGAGCTCGGAGCTGGAGCAGGTGAAGCACTTCAGCCACACGGTTAGTGAACGCTCCTCTAACATCATCATTTCTCGCAAAAGGATCTAGGATGTTGTTTGGGTACAGTGTAATTTCGTTTGGATTGCTCAGCTGTCTGATTTAACGGGATAATGGTGAAAAAGAGCTGGCAGCGAGGGGTGGTACTCTCGCAGATAGATGGGAGGACGGCGACAGGAGTGGGGTTGACGAACAAGCTCAACCCCGCTCCTGTCATTGCTCCTCCACCGCATCGTGCACAAATGCGGTGGTGAGGATGCCGTTCCTGTGCGAGCGGCTGATGTCGCACAGGAACGGCGCCTTTGGCGCGCTGATGTCGTCCAGCGCGCGGGTGTCCTTGAGCCAATCCTCCCTAGAGATTGGCTCATAGGCGGTGTCGCCCCAAGCGCTGAGCAGCTTGGGGCTGTAGAGACGCTGGCCCGGCGGCAGCGTCTCCTGGGCGAGAAGCTCTGACCCCTGTACCTTGGCGGTCAGAGCTTCTTCTAAATTGGCCGTGAACAGTTCCGGCCAATAATCGGCCCGCGAGCCGCTGTGCGGCACGCTCGCGGCGAAGCGCTCCGCGCCGCTGCGCACGGCGCGGTAGCCCATCAGCATCGCGTACAGGCTCTTGCCTAACGCGATGCGGGCCTGCAGGCTGCCGAAGTCGGAGACGGTGCGCCCCGCGAGGCGGCGCACTTTGCTCCCGGCAGCCCCGTCCCCTTCCGCCGCTTCGCTCAGCGGGAATACGATTTGGTTTAATCCCGCCAAGCTAAACAGGCGGAAATTCAATTTATCCGTGACCTGCTTCTGGAAGTAAGGATGGCGTACCACGCGTTTTTCGATATAATTTTGTTCGTTGATAATGAGTCCGACGGTCAGCAGAGCGCTGCCGCGGTCGATCCAAAACCGCTCCCAAAACGGCCGCATAAAACGCGAAACGTGAAAATACGGGAGCAGGTGGAACCGACTGGCCCCGAGCTCCCGGCTTTTCATATACAGTCTGAGCTGCGGATAAGCGTCCTGAAAAATCAGGGCGTTGCACCGCTCCAGAAACCGATACGTGAGCCGCTTCTCTTCCGCATCAATCGCATCGGCCATACGGCTGCTTTGCAGGTCTGTCATGTTCCAGCCGGCGTTCCGCGAAACCATATGCGCGAGGAAGGCCCAATGCAGCTCCGGGCATGCTTGATAGCAGGCGAGATAAGCTGCCGTCCGGCTGATATTGTTGGCTCCGGCCAGACGGGTTTCCTCCGCGATCGCTTCGGCCAACTGCAAATCCTCAGCGCTGTAATCTTCTCCTGCTGATGCGGAACGAGCGGCCGCAGAACGCCGCAGCAACTCCTCGATTTCACTGATGACCGTCCGGGCAGCCGCTTCGTTCCAGCCCAAATCCACCGTCTCTTTCCGCAATTCAGAGGAATCGGAAAGCACGGCGGTTTTATTTTTGAACATCGTTGAGATTGCGGCGGGCAGGCTGGACATCCATCTTTTCAGGTTGACGGCCTTCCCGTTCCCGGTGTCTTGGCGGTGGTCTTCCATGGATTCCGCCTCCCTTCTACCTTGGATCGAGCGTCCGAATATTTGGCGGCCGGCTAGGCATAATACTATCCAGTATGTCCAAAAAGATTGACTTCCACTCCCGCTTTTGGTTGACTAGAAGTATCCTGATGAAAGGAAGGATCATTCATGAAAAAAATTACATCCCCCGCGGAATTTCAAGTCAGCATTCAATCCAGCAACCTGATCGTAGCGGTCTTCAAAGCCGACTGGTGCTCGGATTGTAAATTTATAGATCCATTTATGCCTGAAGTTGAGGCGAAATACGAAGGTCGACTGACGTTGATTGAAGTCGACGTTGACCAAGTCGGCGATGTCAGCCAGGAGCAAAACATTCTTGGGATCCCCAGCTTTGTCGCCTATACCGATGGCCGTGAGCTGGTTCGATTCGTGAACAAGCTTCGCAAATCCCGTGAGGAAATTGAGGATTTCCTGAACAAGGCGTTGGATGTGTATCATACGCTCCATGACACGCCGGAGACTCGGGATACGTTATAATCTACAATCAGACGGATGCCATTATATTCATCACACCGCCGCAGGGACTTCCCCTTGCGGCGGTGTCTATTTTTCAACATTTTCTATGAAAGTGGTTACTTGATCGGTTATAATGAAAAGGATTAGCGATTAACTTAAAGGTGTGAACCGTTTTGCATACGAAATTTTTAAAATGGCTCAGTTATGCCTCTTGTTTTGTAATGTTTCTGGCGACTCTTGGGGGCAGTGTAGTGACCAAAACGGAATCCGGTCTTGGCTGCGGCAATGATTGGCCGCTTTGCCATGGGAAGTTTGTCCCTGCACATACGCTCGCTTCCATGATTGAATATTCACACCGGGCAGTCAGCGGGGCGGCCGGTTTGTTTTCTTTGGCAGCGTTCATTGCGTTTTGGATGTACCGGAAGAACCGGAAGGATCTCCAGTTGTATTCCTTGATGGCTTTAATTTTTGTCATGGTACAGGCTGTGATGGGGGCGATGGCAGTCATATACCCTACGTCGTCCGCCGTTATGGCGCTGCACTTCGGGTTCTCGTTGATCGCTTTTGCCAGCTCGATCATGCTCGTTCTCGGCATCCGCGAGGAAGAACGCGGACAAGCTGACCGCAACGCAGGGCGTCGTTCGCAAGACCCTGTGCGTCCATCTGGATCGGGAGCCCGCGTGTCCAAAGCGTTCCGCAATTTGACTTGGTTTGCGACGGCTTACACATACATTGTCGTTTACCTCGGTGCGTATGTCAGCCATACGGACTCGGCGGGTGGCTGCAGCGGTTGGCCGTTATGTAACGGGCAGCTTCTTCCCGGTTTATCCGGCGGGGAAGGGATCGCCTTTATTCACCGGGTTGCGGCTGCTCTGTTGCTGGTCGTGATCGCCACGGTGGGCCATTTTGCCTACCGCAAGCATCCCGAACTGCCGGGCATCCGTAAGCTGGGCGTTGCCGCCACGGTGCTGGTAATCATTCAAGTGCTGACCGGGGCAACCATCGCGCTGACGATCAACAACTACCAGATTTATCTTTTCGCTTCGCTGGCGCATATCATCGTGCTAGCCTCCTTGTTTGGGGTTCTATGTTATTTAAGCGTCCGAGCTTGGCAGTTGAGCCGGACCGCCAAGGAGGTACAGGCTGCACCGGCTGATAAAGCCGTTTAACCTGCGCTTCATGGCGTCAGGTTTCGGCGACAACTTCCGCGATTGCGCCGGGATTGTCATGAATCTGTAGAATGACTGGGCATCCCGAGGGGGATGAGGTAAGGTATACTTTTGTCTATAGTGTAAAGTTACGCAACGACCGGGCGCTGACCCGGTCTTTTAGGAGGATCAGGAGATGAGCTACAAGAATCTGCGTCAATGGATCGATGCACTGCAAAAAGAAAACGACCTGGCAATCATCGATGTGCCGGTTGATCCTTACCTGGAGTTAGCCGAAATTCACCGGCGGGTCATCGATGACGGCGGCCCGGCTCTGCTGTTTACCAATGTCAAAGGTACGCCTTTTCCCGTGGCAACAAATCTGTTCGGAACCCCTCGCCGGGTGGAGATGGCCTTTGGCCCGCGACCAGAACAGCTTGCTAACCAATTGGTTGACGCGATACATAAACTGCTGCCGCCGACACCTAAAGCGATTTGGAATGAGCGCGGACTGATCCGCGACGTTTTGAAGGTTGGCATGAGAACGGTATCCAAAAAAGACGCCCCGATTCTTGACGTCTGCCGAACGGAAGCGCCGCTGAAAGACCTGCCGAAGGTGACCAGCTGGCAGAAGGACGGCGGTCCGTTTATTACGTTGCCGCTGGTGTATACGGAAAATCCGTTGCAACCGAAAGAAAACAATCTGGGAATGTACCGGATCCAATTGTATGATGATCAAACCACCGGCGTGCACTGGCAAATCCAAAAAGGCGGCGGGTTCCATTACCATGAGGCGGAGAAACGCGGCGAACCGTTGCCGGTATCCGTGTTCCTGGGCGGACCTCCAGCGATGATTGCCTCGGCGATTTCACCGGTGCCTGAGCATCTATCCGAGCTGTTGGTTGCTTCCTTCATTCTTGGTGAGAAGCTGCCGATGGCCGAAAACCCGCTGGGCGGTCACCGCATTCCGGCCGAATCGGAATTTGCCATCTTTGGGCTGGTGCCTCCGCATGAGCGTCGACTGGAAGGGCCTTTTGGCGATCACTTTGGCTATTATTCCTTGCAGCATGAATTCCCTGTGCTGCATGTTGGCCATATGTGGCATCGGAAGGATGCCATCTACCCGGCAACCATCGTTGGTAAACCGCGTCAGGAGGATTATTATCTGGGCGATTTCCTGCAAAAGCTGCTGTCGCCGGCCTTCCCGATCGTCATGCCGAATGTGCGCTCGCTTTGGACGTATGCGGAGAGCGGATTCCATGCCTTGAGCTCGGCGGTTGTTCGGGAGAGCTATTCCCGTGAAGCGCTGGTGTCCGCCTTCCGGATTCTTGGGGAAGGTCAACTTTCACTGACCAAATTCCTGATGTTGACGGACAAGCTGATCGATCTCGCCGATTTCCGTCTGCTGCTGAAGACGGTTCTGGAACGATTTGATCCACGCACGGATTTGTTTATTCTAAACAACACTTCGCATGATACGCTGGACTACACCGGCCATAAGCTGAATCACGGCAGTAAGGCGATTCTGATCGGCGTAGGCGAGCCGATGCGCGAGCTGCCTCGGGCGTACGAGGAAGGCGAAATCGCGGAAATCGATTCGATCCAAGTATTTCATGACGGATGTCTTGTCGTTTCTGGTGCATCCTATGAGGACGAGCCGGAACTGGCCGAGCGTCTGCTGGGTCGTCTTCGCGAACGCGGGACCGCTTGGCCGCTGGTGGTGCTGGTGGATAACGCCGAAGCCGCGGCTCATGATCAAACGGCGTTCCTGTGGACGGTGTTTACGCGGTTTAATCCGGCCAGCGACATCTACGCGGCTTCCGAGGTGCGCCAGCATCATCTGTCCTACAGTTTGCCGCTCGTTATTGATGCCCGCATGAAGCCAGGGTACCCGGATGAGCTGTTCCCGCAAGAGGATATCGTGTCCTTGGTGGATCAGCGTTGGAAATCCTACTTTCTGTGAAATGAGGAATGCCTATGCTGCGAAGCTTGCTTGGGGAGCCGCCTCGCCAAAATGAGGGGCGGCTGGCCGATACGATCAGCGCGATGACGCAGACCGTGAGGCTGCTGCAGAAGGAAATCAAGGAGCATCAAGACCCTACGCATGATTTCCGCAAGCTGGAGATTTGGGTGCACGGATTGATCTCTTCGTTGGATGAGCTCGAACAATGCTTATATGCCGCTACCTTTTTTCGCCAAAAGGTACATACCGAATTTGTTGAAGACATGGACCCGATGGAACGGGCGGATTATGCGAGATATGTGTATTTTTACAAGGATGGGTTCATTCGCGTGTTCTCGGCGCTGGACAAGCTTGGGACGGTGCTTAATGAACTGTTTGAGTTGAACACGTCGAAGGTGAAGTCGCGATTCTCCTATTTTACGGTGTTGCGCCAATTTACGACGCTGAAGATTCACACTGAACTGGGGAGCCGGTTGAACGCGATTAAAGAGACGTACCGGGAAGCGTTAGGCGTGTTGCGGCGCCGGAGAAATACGGAAATTCACTACATGAACTCGGAGATGAAGGACGACTTGTGGCAACGGCATCAGGCGTTGTTTGGCAAGGTCGCCCTGGAAGACCTGGATCAGCATATCCGGGATCTGGAGCAAGGATACCAAATGGTATGTGACACCTATTTCACGGTATTTGACTACATCAATCATAGATGGAAAAAAATTACGGCGATCTAATCCGATCGCCATTCTTATTTTTCCTCTTTACAAAACGAACAAAACTCATTATACTCATCAATAGTTTTACATGACAGGTTAACATTGATGTAATTTCACAAACGACTCTTTTAATTTCATATTTTATTTCTTATCGAGAGAGGCGGAGGGAAAGGCCCGATGAAGCCCAGCAACCGATTCGCCCGTGAATGATGCGCGGAATGAAGCGCACTCATCACGGCCGAATGTCATGGTGCTAATTCCTTCAAAACCGATGTGATTTACTCGGTTTTGGCAGATGAGAAGGCATTGTCTTTACGTAAAGAGAGCCCTTTGAATCTGTTAGGGCTCTTTTTGTTATATTTCCGCATGTTAGGAACAGGAGGTTAGCCGATTGATTGAACTGAAGGGCATTACGAAAATCTATCGCACCAAAAAAACGGCAACCCCCGCACTGTCCGGATTAAATCTGAGCGTTCGCAAAGGGGAAATCTTCGGTGTCATCGGTCATTCCGGTGCTGGCAAGAGTACGTTGATCCGGTGCATCAATTTGCTGGAGCGCCCGACCGAAGGCGAGGTTTGGGTCGGCGGGGTGGAGCTGACGAAGCTTGGCAAACGTGAGCTGCAGCAACAGCGCCGCAAAATCGGCATGATTTTTCAACATTTTAATCTGCTGTCCTCGGCTACCGTCTATGATAACATCGCATTTCCGCTGACGCTGATCGGAACGCCGAAGGCGGCCATTGCGGAGAAGGTCAATGAGCTGCTGGCTCTCGTCGGCTTGGAGGAGCACCGTGACAAGTATCCGGCGCAGCTGTCCGGCGGTCAGAAGCAACGTGTTGGTATCGCCCGGGCCTTGGCCAGCGAACCGGATGTGCTGCTGTGCGACGAGGCCACCTCGGCACTGGATCCGCAGACGACGGATTCCATCCTGAAGCTGCTGCTGGACATCAACAAGCGGTTCCAGCTAACGATTCTGCTGATTACGCACGAGATGCATGTCATCCAAAGCATCTGCGACCGTGTAGCGGTTATTCACCGAGGCGGTATCGTAGAGGAGGGGCCGGTGACGGAGGTGTTCCTGAAGCCGAAGCATCCGGTAACCCGGGAGTTTATTCATCGGGAGTCCGGGGATGAAGGCTTGAAGCTGGCGACTTCGGTTCCGCATCCAGAGTGGTCGAAGCTGGTGAAAATCACGTTCTTAGGAGCGAAAACCTACGAATCGGTCTTGTCCCAAGTTGTTCGGGAAACGGGCGTCAACTTCGCCATCCTGCAAGGCACGATTTCAGCGATTAAGGATATCCCGTACGGTCAACTGACCGTATCGTTTGAAGGTGAAGATGACCGGGTGGAGCGCACGCTGTCGCTCCTGCGGGAACGTGACCTTGACGTGGAGGTGATCGAATAATGGCTGGATTGGATCTCGGAACCATCGATTGGGCGGAGATGGGAACGGCGACACTAGATACGCTGAAGATGATGGGGTTTGCAACCTTGTTTACGTTCTTGATCGGGCTTCCGCTCGGGGTGTTGTTGTTCACCTTCTCACGTTCTCAATCCTTGGTATTAGGTTGGGTTTACCGGATCATTTCGCTCATTGTTAACATCCTTCGCTCGGTTCCGTTCATTATATTGATCGTTGCGTTGATTCCAGTCACGCGGGCGATCATGGGCGTATCGACCGGTGTGGAAGGGACAATTCCGCCGCTGGTGATCGGGGCGGCCCCGTTCTTTGCCCGCTTGGTAGAAACGGCGCTGCGCGAGGTGGATCGCGGAGTGATTGAAGCATCCCAAGCCATGGGCGCTTCCTCATTCCAGATCATCCGCAAGGTGCTGCTGCCAGAATCGCTGCCCGGCCTCATCGCAGGCATGACGATTACCGTAGTCACGTTGGTATCCTATACCGCCATGTCAGGCATGGTCGGCGGCGGTGGTCTCGGCGACCTGGCGATCCGCTACGGGTATTACCGGTACGAGACAGGAATCATGATCGTTTCGGTGATTTTTATGGTCATTCTGGTGCAGGTGCTGCAAATGCTGGGTGACCGCTTGGTGATTTATTTTACGCGGAAATAAGGAAACTTAAATATATAACACCATCCTTATTCAAAAAAACATTTTTAAGGGGGAGAACCTGCAATGAAAAAATGGACTTTATCTTTGTTAACGCTCGTATTGGTACTGGTACTGGCTGCTTGCGGGAGCAATAATGCCGCGAATAACGGGGCAGCAGGAAACACGGCAGGTGAAACGTCAGCCGCTGAAGGGAACGCCGCAGATTCGGGGAACCAAACTGCAGCTGAACCAGTGAAGCTGGTTGTAGGTGCTACCGTACCACATGCTGATATCTTGAAATTTATCGCGCCGAAGCTGAAAGAAGAAGGCGTTGAGCTGGAAGTTAAAGAATTCACCGATTATGTGCAACCTAACGTACAACTGTATGAAAAAGAGCTGGACGCAAACTACTTCCAACATCAGCCTTACCTGGATGAGCAAAATAGCCAAAACGGCTTTGACCTCGTACCGGTTGTAGGCGTACACGTTGAACCGTTTGGCGCATACTCCAACAAAATCAAATCCGCTGACGAGCTTGCGGACGGCGCGACGATCGCGATCCCGAACGACCCAACCAACGGCGGCCGCGCACTGCTGTTGCTGCAAAAGCAAGGGTTGATCAAACTGAAGGATGACGCTGGAATCACAGCAACTGCGAAAGACATCGTGGAAAATCCGAAAAACCTGAAGTTCAAAGAAACGGATGCAGCTATGCTGCCTCGTCTGCTGCCAGAAGTAGATCTGGCGCTGATCAATACGAACTTCGCGCTGGAAGCGAATTTGAACCCGACGAAGGACGCCTTGTTCATCGAGGATAAAGATTCGCCATACACGAACCTTCTGGTTGCTCGCCCAGACAACAAAGATTCCGAAGCGATTCAGAAGCTGGCGAAGGCGCTGACTTCCGATGAAGTTCGCACGTTCATCAACGATACTTATGAAGGTGCTTTGGTACCGGTATTCTAAGGAACAAGAAGCTGGATGATCCCGCTGCGTGTGCAGCGGGATTTTTATTTTTATTTGGGTAGCTTAAGAGCGCCAGTCGTATCTAAACTGCAAAAGTGCAGTCCATTTCCGGCAAAACCTTCGATTTTACGTCGATGAAATGTAAAAGCGGCTAGGCCCCCTAAATCCGGAGTCCTGACCTACAAGTTTTGTGTTATCGCAGTCNAGCTCATTTTCTTGTGTGTTTACATCGATTTATGGAACTTTGAGGTATCCTCTAGCATTTTGACCCATAACGAAAACTTCATGGGAGCCATATGCTTCAGGCTACCATGCATTCTTCGATAATTATAAAAGTCCATATATTGATCAAGTGCGATAAACGCTTCTTCAAACGTCATAAATTCTCGTCTGCTAAACAAGTCGCGTTCCAATATGCTATGAAATGATTCGAT
>NZ_JADQ01000057.1:0-28234 GCF_000518465.1 Paenibacillus sp. J14
CGATGAGGACTCGGAAAAGTGTTGATTTGAACCAAACCGCTTGTCAAAGAAGACGCTTGACAAGCTCACGCCGGAGCACGAGGCCCGGGAGCAAACGAAGGTTCGGGAGAGAATTTGCGTTGTCCGTTTGCACTAAGTTTTGAAAGAAACTGAACGTGCGTTTCTAGCTTGCAAGGGCTCTCCCTGACGAAGGCATAACATGTGGTAACCAACCCACGGATAGCAGCGTGCCGACCGTCGCTCGCATTTTTGCTCTCGCGCCACGTGCTCAGGCAGANTTAAAACCGAGGGCTTGACAAAAACGTTCATAGCAGCGGACTCAAATGCCGTTAATCCGCTGAATAGCGGGTTTCTCGAAAACTAACGGACCCAGGAGCCGCTATTTGCTGCTTGGATAGCTCCAAACGCTAGTTTTAGCCCGAATAACGTCACTGGAGTCCATTAGTTTTTGAAATATGCGAAAAATGAGCAAATAACGTCCATACAGTCCGTTACATTTAAAAAGGCCCTGCAGCTGTTTGTTAGCTGGCAGGGCCTTTTACTATTCTAATACCGCTGTTGAATACGCAGGCAGCGTCAGCGTATTGCCGCTGAGGCTGGCGCCTTCGCCTGTTTCCGCCAACAGCTTGGTGAAGCTCTTGCCGTCTGCTTGATTCGGATCCAAGGAGACCGTGAGCTCTTGACCGGTTAAGTTGTGAGCGACGAGCACCGCCTGGTCTTCTGTCAAGCGAACAAACGAGGTGATTCCCGGCTGATCCGTTGTATATTCCTGGATTGCACCGTCCTTTAACGCCGGAATTTCGTTACGCATCCGGATCAACTGGCGATAATGCGACAGCAGGGAGGCGGAGTCGCCGGTTTGCTCGCTTACGCTGAGGCCCTTGATGCCGGCATTGTTTTTGGCGGGCTCCCAGGTCGTTTGGCCTTCGCTGTCGTCCGGCGTCCAACGCATCGGCTCGCGAATCAGCTCGTCAGGCTTCGCCCCAAACATGCCAATTTCCTCGCCGTAATAGATGTACGGATTGCCGGGAAGCGTGAGCAGCAGGCTCGCGGCCATCTTCGCGTGCGGCACATCTCCCTCCAGCTGGGTCATGACTCGGTTCTGGTCATGGTTGGTCAAGAACGTAGCGTCGACGAAGTTGCCGCCGGATTTTTCGCTGTACAGCTTATACGTACGCTCCAGCGTAAAAGGGATGTTCGCGTCCTTTTCGTTCTTGACGCTGCTGAGGATCGTTTCGGCCAGGCCAAAGTTAAACCCGGAATCCAAGGCTTTGTCCAGATAGGAGGAGATCAGCGCTGCGGAAGGATCCCAGATCTCGCCAACGAGATAGGCGTCCGGCTTGACTTCGTTGAGCCCGCTGCGGAACTCCTGCCACCAAGCCACATTTTTGTTCGTGGTTTCTTGGCTCTTGTCGGTCAGCAAATCCTCGTAGATATGCTTCGCTGCATCCAGGCGGAACCCATCCACGCCTTGCTCCAGCCAGAATTGTCCGATCTCGATCATTTCTTTCCGTACTTCCGGGTTATCGAGGTTGAGATCCGGCATCCCGTCCCAGAAGATTCCGAGGTAATGGCCGCCGTTCAGGCTATGCCAAGGGTTGCCGCTTCCGGCGGCACTGGTGCCGGACACAGCACGGCCTTGATCCTCGGCCCAAACGTACCAATCCCGGTACGGGCTGTTTGGATCGGCAGCTGATTGGGTGAACCACGGATGCTCTTTGCTGGTATGATTGACGACCAGATCCATAATGACCTTTATCCCGCGCTTATGGGCCTCATTCAAAAACGTGCGGAAGTCATCCATCGTCCCGTAATCCGGATTGATGTCCCTGTAGTTGGTGACGTCATAACCGTGATAGCTTGGCGAAGGATTAATCGGCATCAGCCAGATGCCGCCAATCCCCAGGTCGGTATCCGTATCCGGGTTCCCATCATTTAAGTAGTCGAGCTTGCTGATCAGCCCCTTGAAATCCCCAATGCCGTCGCCGTCCGAGTCGGCAAAGGAACGGACAAAAATTTCATAAAAAACCGTAGAGGGTTGGGAATCCACCGCATTAGGTGCAGCGGCTTTCCCGCCTTCAGGGGGGTTCGGGCTTGTGGCTGCTGTATCGTTGGAATTCCCTTTTGGTTCCGAGGCGGTGCTCTTACTGCCCGGTGTATCGGTACAGCCGGCAAGCAGCATCGGCAGCAGCACCAAGAGCAGGATCAGGATCCGAAGCAGGTGCGGGGGAAACAACGGGACAGCGCTTCCATTTCGCCGCAGCTTCGTTCGCTGAAGAAGACTTGGGGTTTGCATCGAACATCTTCCTTTCGCAAAAGTACCTTTATTTCACCATCATACCTGAGCAACAAGAAAAATAAAACGTTTGCACAAGGAGAATTTAAGGAAATTTCAGTTAATATAAGTAAATTACATAATTATTAAGACGAAATCATTAGTTATCTCCATATTAATTAGATAATCGCCTGTTCTTATAATTGTTATTGAACAAAACCATGAAAATTTAGATTGGTATCCGTAAAAATGAATCTAATTTATCCCAATTATGCAATATATCAGTATGCAAACGTTAGAATTTGAGATGTGGGGATGAGGCAAAGTCTTACTGTGTGGAGCAGGGACAACCTTTGTAATTTAGTGACAAGCTGTGTGAAAGTTAATCCTATCAAAATACTTGTATATGTGTTATCATACGATTTGTAATTCGCAACTCGGCGTTTGCCTATCAAGGTGCGAACACGAATTTAAGGACATATTCAGGGGGAGATCAGGTTATGGATACCTTGCGTATTATCATTAATGTAGCCGTTATGCTCGTGCTGATCGGCGTTCTGATTTGGATGCAGAAGAAGCACATATCCTTTACCAAGCGGGTGTTTACCGGACTGGGGCTTGGGCTCGTGTTTGGAGTTATCCTGCAGGTGTCCTACGGCGCCGGCTCTGAGGTTATCGCGAAATCAACCGACTGGTTTAACCTGGCTGGGCGTGGTTACGTCGGGCTACTGCAGATGGTTGTTATTCCGCTGATCATGGTTTCGATTATTTCGGCAATCATGAATTTGAAGGGGAAACAAAACTTAGGTAAAATGAGCGGTCTGATCATCGCGGTATTGCTGATTACGACGGCGATTGCGGCCAGCGTCAGCATCGTGACCAGCTTGAGCTTCGATCTGAAGGCAATTGAAATCGAGGCAGGCGAACGGGAGCAGGCGCGCGGGGCGGCACTTGAAGACCGGCTGGGCACAGTGGAAGATAAGACAATTCCGCAGCAGGTGCTCGACTTCATTCCTACCAATCCGTTTGCGGATATGACCGGTGCGCGGAGCACCTCGACTTTGGCGGTCGTGATTTTCTCGGCATTTATCGGGGTAGCGGTACTTGGACTCGATAAGAAAAAGCCTGAGCAGGCGGATACGTTCCGCAAAATGGTCGAAGCGGTTTACACCGTTGTGATGCGGATCGTTACGTTGGTTCTGCGCTTGACGCCTTATGGGATTTTGGCGTTGATCACGAACGTCGCTGCTACGACCAACGCCGAAGAGATTTTGAAGCTGATCAAGTTCGTGGGAGCTTCGTATGTGGCGCTGATCGTGATGTTCATCATTCACCTGATTCTGTTGGCCGCCTTTGGCTACAATCCAATTCAGTATGTACGTAAAGTGTTCCCGACGCTGGTATTTGCGTTTACCTCGCGTTCGAGTGCGGCAACGATTCCGTTGAACGTGGAGACGCAAACGAAACGTCTGGGCGTTCCAGAAGGAATCGCCAACTTGTCGGCTTCGTTTGGTGCAACGATCGGACAAAACGGCTGCGCCGGGATTTACCCAGCAATGCTGGCTGTTATGATCGCTCCGACCGTTGGGATCAACCCGATGAGCTGGGACTTTATCCTGACCTTGATCCTGGTTGTAACGATCAGTTCGTTTGGGGTTGCCGGCGTTGGCGGCGGGGCTACGTTCGCTTCGCTGATCGTTCTGTCGACAATGAACCTGCCGGTTGCTTTGGCGGGTCTCTTGATCTCCGTCGAGCCGCTGATCGATATGGGCCGGACGGCGCTGAACGTCAACGATTCGATCACCGCTGGCGTAATCACCGGCAAGATTCTGGGCGAGAACGACACCGAGGCGTTCAAACGCGACGTGGACTTGGACGCTGTGACTGCTTAATACATCGCATGGGAAATGCAAACGAAAACCGCTGGGCGTATGCCCGGCGGTTTTTCTGTGTAGGGTACTTATGTCAGCCGCACGCTTCTCATGATTATCCCGTTGCATCAGTGGGGCGGGGATCACCTCACTCAATCCTTCCATTTCTGAACGAAAGGGATAATCATGGAAAGAGGAGCCAGAGGGGGGCACGAAGGTCACGAGGGTCATGAGATAGCGTTGGCCCTGTGAGTCCCCCTCAGTTAATAACAAAATATTTTTCCTCGAACTTGATCTCCGACGGTTTCTCGGGAGTTGCGGGGGAAGAAGCTGCACCGTTGATGGTTACTTTGTTGTTCCCGTTAATATGAAGCGCACCGTTCGTATAGATGTGGCCTGTTAAGGTCGAGGGGGCAGTCCCGTTGTTCACATTGACCGAACCCGCAGCGAATAAGGCAAATTGATTGCTGCCGTTTAAATTATTGATGTTGGAGGCTCCTGTGAGATAGATGTTTTGGGCGAACAGCGTACCGCTGGTATTCAAGGAGCTTCCATAAAAATCGCCGGTGATGTTCACCGTAGGTTCGCTGTTAAAGTTGGTGGTTCCGTTCACTTTAATTAAGCTGCCTTGCAATTTCATATTGTTTCCGTTGTTGATCAACAAATCCCCGCTAATGTAAATGATCCCGCTGGCCACGATAGACGAATTGGCTTCCATCGTAACCCCGCCTTTTACCCAGAGGTCGCCGTCCACCTTTAAAGCAACGCTGGGCATCAATTTGATCGCACTTAATACGGTTGATTTCGTGAACTGGGTGTTAGTTCGAACCTCGAAGTCCAGTTGTGTCGCCGGGGTTGCAAAAAGGGCCGATTTCGTCGTCTTCAGGTCCTGATCGAGCTGATTCACGATGGAGGTGATATCTAATCTTTTTGGCGGAGTTAGACTCGATCCCGGCAAGGTAGGGGATACAAGGACACCGTTAATGTGGGACTGGTTGTTGGCTACTGCTCCAGCCGAATAGACATTCCCGTTGATCGTCGTTCCGCTCAAAGCCGTGGACCCAAAGCTAACTACGGCGTACTCGCCCGTTCCGGTTCCCGGAGAAGGGTCGGTAGGAGTGAAGGCGAGCGTAATCTCCACCTTTCGCCGGAAGGTTTGCGTGATTTTGTCCGATACCCCATCGGCTCTGACAACGGCAACGTACCGCTGGTTTTCGGTGTCCAAGGTGACTGTCTCAGCCTCTACATAGGGGGCGGCAGCGGCTTGCACGTCTTCCAACGTCACTTTGTCCCTATCGCTCAGCGCCATCACGGCCGCCCGCAAATCGGAAAGCTTGATCAGCAGCTTCGTTTCGCCGTCGGCTTGGGCGGAGACGATATCTTCGGAGACGTTCACCATCCCTTGAGAATTCGTTACCGACTGCACGACCAGCGTGCCGATCACGAGCAGCATGGCAACTAAGAGCAGCACAGAGATTAAAGCATAACCTTGCTCTTGGCGGATTGTGGCTAGTCCTCGTTTTGTCATCCACACGCACCTCACGAAATCAGTTTGATGGAAACGAACAGATAGATTGGCTCGACCTCGGGCTCATTCTTTAGCGCCACTTGAAGGTTCACCCACAGATCGTTAGGGCCTTTGGAAAAAGTGGTGCCGGTTAAATCCAACCTCTCGTCGCTGAAACGTTCGCCGTTGAGGAGAAGCTGTCCCCCGACAAGCTGAAAGCGGAGCGTCTGGGTCGTTTCCGTCAGCGCATCGGTGACCACTTCCGCTTGAAATTGCGTAAAGGTGCCCGAGCCCGAAATGGACACGGCGTTTCTCAGCTTGGTCTGAAGGGCTGAACTGAGTGTGATCGCTTCGTTCCGAAGCTGGGTTTCATGGTTAACCCGTCCAAAAGCGAACAGCGATGTGGTCAGCACGGTAGACACCAGGACGACCAGCAATCCGGATAAAGCCAAGGCGGCCAGCAGCTCCACCAGCGTAATTCCGTCTTCCCGGTGAATCAGCCGCAATCGATGCTTCATGACGAGCCCCCTCCGGCGATTGCGTAGTTTTTCTTCACAGCCCCGGTTATCGAGACTTTGTGTCTATATTCGCCTGCGCCCTGGGATGGGTCAGGCTGCCAATAGGCTGTTACGGTGATGTACAGAATGTCAGGATGGGAAGGATAGTCCGAATGATGGCTGCTCACCTCGGTTTCTAGCAAATAGATTCCGCGAGTGATATTCGGCAGCGTCCCCGGGGATCGGCTGGCCCAAGTCTGCAGCTGCGAAAACCCCATCGCTTGCACCTCGTGCAGTCGGGCGTTCGCCAGATGGGTTGCGGATAAACGCTGATTCGTAAGTCTGCTCTGCGATGCACTGTTCGAGAAATAAGATAACAAAGCTAAGCAGACGACGGAGAGAATCACTAACGCCAGGGCTACCTCAAGTAAGGTCAGACCGTCTTCCCGCGCAAATGCCCGGAGAAGAGGTGATTTTTTTTGTCTATAGGCAGGTTCCATGACCGTCCCCTCGCTTTCAAAACGGGATACATATGCAGAGTGTTGTTAATCGATAGAGAGTTCTGTCGACCTATGTAATCTAGGTATATTTTACTATAAAAATGATAGCATCGTTTTAGTGAAAGGTATATAATCGGTATTAAATTACTACGATTTATTTTTCTGGAACTATTTTTGTTTACTCTAAATAGGACAATAGAACTATTAATTAAATCGCATGAAAACTCCAACAGGGATGAGGTGAACCATGTACACGATCAAGAAAAGGTTGGGTGAACTTCTGCTGGAATCCGGAATCATCACGGAGCAGCAGCTGCAAGCCGCTTTGGAGGAACAGCAGCGCACCAGAAAAAAGCTTGGTGACGTGTTGTTAGCACAAGGCGTCTTGACGGAGCACCAGCTCATCGAGGTGTTGGAATTTCAGCTGGGTATTCCTCATGTCACACTATCCAGGTTTCAAATTGATACGAAATTAAGCCAGGTCATTCCGGAGCAAATGGCCAGACGGTATCAAGTGCTTCCGATCCGCGTAGACGGACGTAAACTCATGGTTGCAATGGCCGATCCTTTGGATCTGTTTATCATCGACGACCTCAGAATGAGCACCGGCTTTACGATCGAACCGGCGATTATTTCGCGGGGCGAGCTGCAGCGGGGCATTGCCCGGTTGTATGGTCTGCAGGACTCCATGAATGAAATGATCAAGGATCTTGGGGCCGGCACCGCTCAAATTGAAGTTGAAGATGCGGTGATTCAGGGTGAGGATTCGCCTGTCGTCCGGCTGGTGCAGCAAATGATTGAGCAGGCGGTGCGCCTTGGCGCCAGCGACATTCACGTCGATCCGATGGAGACCCAACTGGCGATCCGTTATCGGATTGATGGACAGCTGCGCAATGAGCGGACGATTCCGAAGTCGATGCAAGGCGTCATCATCGCGAGGCTGAAGATTCTCGGCAACCTGAACATCGCTGAACGGCGGTTACCGCAGGATGGCCGGATCAAAATGCTGGTGGATGGCCAAACGATCGATATCCGTTTGTCGTCGCTGCCAACCGTCCATGGAGAAAAAATCGTCATGCGGCTGCTCGACCTTGCCGAAGGCGTGAAGGGCTTGGACAAGCTGGGCATGACGGAGCAGACGTTAAGCCTGTTCCGGCGCATGATTGAGAAGCAGCACGGCATGGTTCTGCTGACCGGGCCAACGGGGAGCGGGAAGACGACGACCTTGTATTCGGCCCTGCAGCACTTGAACCGGGAAGAAACGAATATCATTACGGTCGAAGATCCGGTGGAGTACACGCTGGACGGCGTGAACCAAATGCAGGTTCATCCGGCTGCCGGATTGACGTTTGCCAGGGGGTTGCGCTCCATCCTGCGTCAGGATCCCAACATTATCATGGTGGGGGAAATCCGCGATCTGGAAACGGCGGAGATTGCAATTCGTGCTTCTTTAACCGGGCATCTCGTATTTTCGACTTTACATACCAATGATGCGGTGAGTACGGTCGTCCGGCTGCGTGACATGGGGATCGAGCCGTACTTGATCGCCTCGTCGCTAATCGGGATCGTGGCCCAGAGGCTGGTGCGCTGCATCTGCCCGGACTGCAAAACGGCCTATACGCCAGATCGGCAGGAAATGATTTATCTGGAGCGTCTCGGCATTCAAACGGACAAGCTGTACCGCGGCAACGGCTGCGGCACCTGCGGCAAAACCGGCTACCGTGGCCGGATGGCGGTGCATGAAGCGCTGCTGATCAGCGACGACCTGCGCACGGCGATTGTGGAAGGCCGCTCAATTCATGAGCTGCGCCGGATGGCGAAGGAGCAAGGGATGACGCCGTTGTTTGCCGACGGGATCCAGAAAGCGCTGGAGGGACAAACCACCTTGCAGGAAATCATCCGTGAAGTGGAAGAGGGAGAGCGATGAATCAAGGACCGATCGTGACGGACGGGACGTTTAACGGACTGTTGAAGCAGGCGTTTGATGCCGGCGCCTCCGATTTGCACGTGACGGTGAATTCGCCTCCGGTGCTGCGCATCGATGGAGCGCTTCGCGCCCTGGACGGAGAGCTGCTCTCGCCGTCCATGCTGGAGCAGATCGTGCAAGAGCTGATGAGCCCGGCGCAGTATAAGAAATTCACGGAGTTCGGGGAGCTGGATTTCTCTTACGGCGTGCCGGGCCTCTCCCGGTTTCGCATCAATGTCTTCCGGCAGCGGGGCTCGATCAGCATCGCGGCCAGGGTCATTTCGCCTTCGATCCCGCCCTTCGAAACGTTAAATTTGCCGCCGGTGCTGTTGAAGCTGGCGCAGAAGCCGCAAGGGTTGTTTCTGGTTACCGGCCCGACGGGAAGCGGCAAATCAACGACGTTGGCTTCGTTGATTGACCATATTAATCATACCCAGCGCAAGCATATCGTAACGCTGGAGGATCCGATCGAATACTTGCACCGCCACGACAAGTCGATCATTAATCAGCGGGAGGTGGGGCTGGATACGTTGTCTTTTGATAACGGACTGCGGGCTGCGCTTCGTCAAGATCCGGATATCATCTTGGTTGGCGAGATGCGCGATCCGGAGACGATTCGGACGGCCATCACGGCGGCCGAAACCGGTCATCTCGTCTTTGCCACCTTACATACGGCGGACGCTCCGCAAACGATCGATCGGATCATTGATGCTTTTCCACCGGCCCAGCAGGGGCAGATCCGGATTCAGCTGGCTTCGGTGTTGCTGGCAATCCTATCGCAGCGGCTGCTTCCGTCCCGCAGCGGGAAAGGGCGGGTGTGCGCGACGGAATTGCTGCTCAATCCGCCGGCGGTCGGCAACCTGATCCGGACGGAGAAGGTGCACCAAATTCGAAGCGTGATGCAGACAAGCTCCCAGCTTGGGATGCACACGCTGGAGATGAGTCTGCGTGAGCTGCTGCGGCAAGGGGCCATTGATGAGGCTGCAGCCCGGCCATACCTAGCGGAAAGCCCTCATTAATTCACGAGGTTAAGTAAACAGCAGATGTGTGAAGCGGAAGGACAGATGGAAGATGCCCCAGTACGTATATCAGGGCAAGGATGTGGTGGGGAAGCGATGCAAAGGGGCTCTGCAAGCCCCGGATCGGCCAACCGCGCTTGCCGAACTCAAGAGGCAGCAAATCGTAGTAACGGGTCTGCGTGAGCAGCGCGAGACGGTGTGGAATAAAGAGTTTTACCTGGGCAGCCCGGTGAAGAACGAGCAGTTCGTCGTGTTTTGCCGGCAGTTTGCCACGATGATTAAGGCGGGAATCTCGATCGTGGAGGCGACCGCGATCTTAGCGGAGCAATCGGAAAGCAAACCGCTGAAGAAGACGCTGGCTGAAGTAACCGCCGAGCTCCGTAAGGGCAATACGCTCTCCGGGGCGGTCGCGGCGTACCCGCGGATTTTTCCGTCGATCTTTGTACATATGGTTCGCGCAGGGGAAGAGGCAGGCAGCATGGAAGAGACGCTGGAGCGGCTGGCGGTGTATTTTGAAAAAGCGCATGTCACGCGGGAGAAAGTGAAGTCCGCGATGACCTATCCGCTGATCGTCAGCGTGATGGCCGTGTTTGTGATTATCTTCCTGTTGAAATTTATGATTCCCCGCTTTCAAGCGATGTTCGCTGAATTAGGCGGTGATTTGCCCGCGATTACGAGGTTTACGCTTACCCTCAGCCGCAGTGTGGAACAGCATTGGATCGTATGGCTGCTGGCCACTTTGGCGGCGGTTGCCGTGATCTACCTGCTCTTGAAGTGGGAGCGAGGGGCGTATGCTTGGGATTATATCAAGCTCAAAGTCCCCGTGTTCGGGATGCTCAATCGGAAAAGCGCGATCGCCCAGATGACGCGGACGTTGTCTTCGTTGTTTGCCAGCGCGGTGCCGGTGCTTCAAGCCTTGGCGATCGTAGAGAAGGCCGTCGGCAACAGGGTGATCGGAGCGACGCTGCAGGAATGCCAGGCATCGCTGCGCCAAGGACGGCCGCTGTCAGAGCCGCTGCGCCAGTCGTGGGTGTTTCCGCCGCTGGTCACCCAGATGATTCGGGTTGGCGAGGAGACCGGTTCGATCGATGCGATGCTGGGCAAGGTGGCCGATTTTTACGAACGGGACGTTGAGAACACGGTGGACAAGCTGAAGCAGCTGATCGAGCCGGCGATGATTTTGCTGCTGGCTGGCGTGGTTGGATTTATCATTGCTTCGGTAATGATCCCGATGCTTAGTATTTATCAAAGTATCAGCTGAATTGGGTTGAGCTCACGAAGTGAAGCAAATTATTTTAGGAGGTTAATTATTATGACAGCACTTATCCAACGGATTCAACGATTGCGCAAGGAAGAGAAGGGGATTACGCTCGTCGAGTTGCTGGCCGTTATCGTCATTATCGGGGTGATCGCTGCAATCGCGGTGCCTTTGATTTCCGGGTTGTTGAACGATACGAAGGAGAATGCCAGAACAGCAACGGCAAACCAGCTGTATGAAGCGGCGAGATTGAGATCGATTACGAAAAACAACGGGGAAGTTACAGGGACGCATAAGCTGTCCGACTTGGTTAGTGAAAAATACATCCAGAGCGGAATTACAGATCCCAAAACCGGGGCGGCATTAGGCGACAATACTTCCGTAAATCTGGATAATTGGAATACGGAGAATGCTGTAGTCACGTTGATCATCGGCAGTGATAGCGTCAGTTTTAAAACCTCTGAATTAAAAGCAGGTAAGAAGCTTGCTTCTTCTACAGACTGAAGCGGATGGACGCGAATATGATCCTGACGGCGCTGAATGTTGCCGGTGGGCTGGCCCTGGGGCCGGTCCTGGCGTGGTACGGGCGCCGGCTGGTGGCGAAGCGCGGGCTGCTGCGCGCAAGCAGCAGCCAAGCCGCAGGCCCGGCAGCGGGCGAAGCGGCCGCCGCCCTTGGGACGGCGGCGCTGTTCGCGCTGATGCACCTGCAATTCGGTGCATCGGGCGCATGGGCGCTCGGCCTGCTGCTGAGCGCGCTGGCCGTGCTGTGCGCGGTCACTGACCTGACCGCGCATATTATCCCCAACGGCGCCGTCCTAGGCTTCGGCGCCGTGCTGCTCGTCGCCGCCCCGCTGGCGGGCGGCGTGCCGTTGTGGAGCCAAGCGCTGGGCGCGCTTGGCGGCGGCGGTCTGCTGCTGCTGATCGCCCTCCTCACCTCCGGGAAAGGGATGGGGATGGGCGACGTGAAGCTGCTGACCGTCTTTGGCTGGGTCGTCGGCTTTCCCGGCGTGCTCCTGGCCTTGTTTCTGGCCAGCGCAGCCGGCGCGGCCGCCGGACTGCTGCAGCTGGCGTGGGGCCGCAGAAGACGCGGCCAGACGCTGGCGTTTGGTCCCTTTTTGGCAATCGGCACCCTGGTGGTTTACATGTATGGAAAGGAGATCATCCATTGGTATCTGCAAAACGTCATTCCTTTTTACTAAACCGGCGGTCGGCCCACATTGGGATTACGATCGATGAGGATGGAATCCGTTTCGTCAAATTTGACGCCAAACGTGGCATCGTAGAACGGGCCGGCTTGCTGCCGGTGGATGCCGAACTGAACGAGGACGGGGTTCCCGACGTGTCCGGCTTCACCGAGATGGTGAAGCGCTGGGCGAACCGCCGGGGACTAGCCGGGAAGAAAGTTCGTCTAGCGGCGCCCACCTCCCAATCGTTTATCCGCTTGCTCCAGGTCCCGAAGGTGAGCAAAAGGCAGCAACGCCGCGTGACCGAACTGGAGATCGAAGGCAGCATTCGCCTGCCGTTTGAGGATCCGGTGATTGACTACCATTGGATCGAGGAGCGCGAGGAGGGGGAGGCGCTGCTCACGTTTGTGGCCGCCGTGCCGCGTCCGATCATTCAAGAGATGGTGTCTTCACTGGAACAAGCTGGACTTCGTCTGGAAGCGGTCGATTTGGCGGCCATTGCGCTGTCGCGCATCCTTCGGCAGCAGCGCCTGCTAGGGGAATCCGGCAATGTGATGGCGATTAATTTCAAAGCCAAAGAAGCGGAGGTCTATACCTACCACCAGGGGTTGCCTGATTTCGTGCGCACGTTTCCCTTGGAGCCGATGTCCGGGGACAAGCTGAATACGTGGCGGTATGGGGAGATCGTCTCCTCGGTGACCCGGATCATGAATTTCTATGAGTATACGCTGCATGAAGGGCATGAACGCGTGCAAGGCATCGTGATTGCCGGCGCCGCGCCGGACAAGCCGGAGATCGTGCGCCAGCTGTCGGCGGCTTTTGATCAGGTGAGCGTGTCCGAAGTGGACTTGTCCCCGTATTTTGCTGGACAGGAAATCGCCGACCAAGGCAGCTATGCGATTGCCCTTGGCCTCGCCATGAAGGGAGCGGAAGGCCGATGATCGATATCAATTTGCTCCCTCCCAAGCCGCGTCCGGCTTCCTCTGGAGTCCTTCTCCCGCTCTTGTTGCTGCTCGCCGGGCTTGGGCTTTGCGCTTACTTTGGGTATGCCTATTGGGGCGTTCACGAGACGGCTGCTGAATTAACTACGAGAATCGCCGAAACGGAACGGCAGCAGGCGGAGCTGCAAAGCGAACTGCAAAGCTTGGGGACTGCGGGAATCGGAGCGGCGGGCATCGAGTTGATCGAGAAGCTAAGCGGACAGCGGCCGGATGTGAAGGCGCTCATCACCAGCCTGGAAGCCCCGCTTCCCGCTGGGGGCACGTTGGAAACGGTACGCTTTCACGAGACCGTACTCACTTGGACGTGCCGATTCGCCAGCTTAAGTGAAGCTAGTGCCTATTCCACCGCGCTGCGTAAACAGCCGGAACTAAGCGGCGAGCTGATTCAATCGGTGAAAGAGCTGCCGGGGCGGGGGTATATCGGCACATTTGAGCTGAAGCCGGGAACGGGAACGACGGAACAGGCAGGTGACGGCGAATGAATACGGAACATCGCTCCGGATCGGCCGGAGCCCGCTGGATGCTGGTTGCTGCGCTGGTGCTGCTAGCGGCGGGATCATTTTATTTCTTCGGATACCGGCCGGAGATGGAGAAATCGGCGAACCTGGCGTCCGACCACGAAGCCAAACAATTATTTCTGCAAAAAACACAGGCGATTGTTGAGGCCAAACGGGCAGATGCAGCAGCATCGGACGCTTTGGCCGATACGGCCAAACGGGAGGCAGCGGTACCGGAGGAGCCCGACCGGGAAGGGATTTTGCTAGACCTGGAACGAGCGGCCAAGTCCTCCGGCGTACAGATTCGGGAGGTTGTCTTCGAAGGGCCGGAAAGCGGCGGGTCCTTTGCGGTTTCCGCTGATGCTGCGGCCGTAGACAATTCCTTGTCTCTGGACGGAAGTGTGTCCATTTTGAACAGTCTGCCCGCAGGTTCATCGTCGACAGACGGCGTTCCTTCTGCATTGGGGGCTTCCGGATTGTTAAATGAAGCGGAACTCAGTACGGCGGGGTTCACCGTGATGTCGCTGCAGCTTCAGCTCCGGGGGAGCTTGGCGGAAGTCAAAAACTTCGCCGCGGCTCTGCAGAAAGCCGACCGGCTCTATATCGTCGACTCCTTTGAATATGGAAGAGAAGAAGAGGTGGAGAGCAAAACGGCGGCGTTCCGGCTGTTGGCATTGTACCGGTAACTCAGTAAATCAGAGCTCTTTACGTTTGAATTAAGCATTCCGGCGGTGTGCTGGGGTGCTTTTTTTTCTATTTCCAGCGATTCCTTGATACTTTTTGGTATGTTTCCCGTATAAATAACTATAATGCTGAAAGGTGGTGCAACAGGGGGATGGAAATGTGGGCGATTTGGCTCATCGTCGCCGGAATCTTATTGGTACTTGAGATGATGACGATGACTTTTTACCTGCTATGGCTCTGCATCGGTTCGCTGGTTGCGGTAGTTGTAGCTTTGGTGGCCCCCGAAGCTTACTTCTGGCAGGTCGCTTTGGGCTGTCTGGTCGCCGTAGTCCTGACGGTGTTTACGAAGCCGCTTTCCAGAAAATTTCGCACAGCAAAAGGGTTTAAGGATATCGGTACCGAACTGGTAGGGAAGCAAGGCGTCGTTGTGGAATCGATTGAACCCGGTCAATACGGCATCGTGAAGGTTGGGGGAGATTCGTGGAGCGCGAAGGCCTCCGTCCCGATCGGCAGGGATGAGAAGGTTCGGGTGCTGGCGCGAAGCAGTACAATTATCGAAGTAGAAAGATGGGAGGAAATTACTTAATGCAATGGGCAATTATTGCGGTCATTGTTGTCGTTGTTGTCGTATTTGTCTCACTGACAGTCAAAATCGTACCGCAGCAACGAGTGGGTGTCGTTGAACGGCTCGGTAAATTTAACCGTTTGCTGACGCCGGGTCTGAACGTCCTGATCCCGATCATCGACCAGGTGCGGACGTATCACGATTTGCGGATTCAACAGACGAATGTGCCGCCGCAAACCGTCATCACCAAAGATAACGTACAGGTGCAGATCGACACGATTATTTTCTATCAGGTTGTAAATCCGGAACAAGCAACGTACGGCATTTCTGATTTTGTGTACGGGGTGCGTAACATTACAACAGCTACGCTGCGTCAAATCATCGGTAAAATGGAGCTGGACGAAACGTTATCCGGTCGGGAGAAGATTTCGACCGATATCCGGACGGCGCTCGATGAAGCGACCGAGAAATGGGGCGTGCGGATCGAACGGGTTGAAGTGCTGGACATCCGGCCGCCGGTGGATATCCAAGAAGCGATGGATAAGCAAATGAAGGCCGAACGGAACAAACGGGCGATCGTGCTTGAGGCCGAAGCTGCCAAGCAGGATATGATCTTGCGTGCGGAAGGTGACAAGCAAAGTAAGATCCTGAAGGCGGAGGGTGACAAGGAAGCTCGGATTCGCGAAGCCGAAGGCTTCCGTCAAGCCCAGGAGCTGGAGGCGCTGGGTCAAGCAAAAGCCATCGAGTCGATTGCCGCCGCCGAAAAAGCGCGGATCGAAATGCTGCGCGACGCCGCCTTAACCGAAGCTGTCTTGGCGTACCAATCCTTTGATGCGTTGAAGGAAGTGGCCAAGGGACCAGCCAACAAGGTGTTTCTCCCGTCGAATGCGATCGAGACGCTGGGAAGTCTCGGCGCGATTGGCGAAGTGTTCAAAACAGGCAAGGATGGCAAATAAGAAGCTCTCTCGCTCGGTATTGTCCCGGGGTGAAGACGGTTCATCCGCAGATATGCTACCTTGCCGCCGATCCCGGCTCGATGCCGGCCAAAATGAAAAGAACCGCCCGATCTGTTCGGGCGGTTCCTCTATATATGAACGGCTCAGGAATGCCGGTTCGACAATTGCTCCTTCAGGCGTTCCAGCTCTTCGTTGACGGCGGCGGACTGGGTAATCCCTGCATCCGCGACGCCGGCCGTTCTCCCGTAGCTGGAGGAGACTTCTTGCTGAGCCTCCCAGCTCAGAATTTTCTCTTCCATGCGCTCGAAGCCCCGCGCGGCTGCGCCGCTTTCGATTCCACGGCTGAAGTTCGGTCGTTCGGTCTCGGCTTTGATTTGGACTTTGCGGGCACGGGCTGCCAGCTCATTCCGTTTCTCCTTCAAGCGGGCGAACTCCGCTTTCCCTTCTGCAATGCGAATTTCCAGCTCGGCGACGCGGTCGCGGGCTTCCTGCGCCTCCTTCGCGTACAGCTGTGCTTGCTCCTCGTAGCGGATTTTCTCCGCAGCGGCATGGCGCGCCGTCACTTCATCCCCTTGCTCCAGGGCGGTCAAAGCCCGAATTTCACTTTGCTTGGCCAGATGGGCGATATCTGCGCTTTTTCGCTCCTGAACGGTCGCAGTCATTTGCTGCTCCTTCAACAATTTCTCCGCGGCGGCGATGTCGTCCTCCAGGTTGCGTAAGTATTGGCCGGTCATCAGGACCGGATCTTCCAGTTTGTTTAACACTTCATGAATGGATGCTTTAGCCAGATTGGCGATACGATCAAATACGCTGCTCATTGAAATCTCTCCTTTAGAGTTAATTAAGTTTGGGAACCTTCACCGATCAAAACGGAGCAAACGGGTCATCGTAGCTGTAGTTGCCGATCGGTTCCTTCGGAACGATCAAGCTCGCAATTAAGTACAGGGCAACGATGGTGCCAAAGCTGCAGAATAGCGCCACGATGGCGATCAGCCGCACAACTGTGGAGTCCATCCCAAACCATTGGGCGATCCCGCCGCACAGGCCGGTCAATTGCTTATCCGTTGCCGAACGATACAGTTTTCTCATGGTCAACCACTCGCTTTCATTTATTTTTAAGTCAATCAGGATTATTGAGTCTAAGTTCCTAATGCATCGATTGGGTTATCCGTTGTTCATGTCTTCATTCTACCGGGAATAGCGGCAGCGCATAACGGGCTGGGGACGGTTTGTGAACTGGACCTTGGTCGGGTCGCTCCCTCGTCTGGAAGTCGGGGCAGAGGCTTGGATGCGGGAGGGATTCTGGCTGATGAAATGAAAAATAGCTTGACGCCACGCCTATGTAAGCGCTTATTGCGGGAATTGGGCGTTTTCGTTATAGTGTTGTGCATAAGGGGGGGCGCCCGATGTTTTTTTCTTTGCGCAATCGGCTGATTGCCGTATTTGTCGTCTTATTGGTCATTTCCTTCTGTGTCATGTTCCTGATCAGCTATAACAAATCCAGCGCGATCCTGCGCTCTGACAGCGAAACGGCGGCATTGGAAAAAATGACGGCCTACACCGCACTCATCAACTCCACGATTGGCCAAATCTACGATTTCTCCTCAGTCATCTATAACAGTGACATCACGAATGAGTGGAGTGAATTTGTCTCCGATCCCACGCAGTCCGAAGGGCAGAAGATGCTGAAAAATATCCAGCTCAGCAAGTTTCTGACCCGGACGGTGAACAACTATTCCATCATCGCCACCGCCTCGATCTATCGCAAAGACGGGCTGTATGTCGGTCTGGACAACCGGATCTTGCAGGACCCGTCGTTTTTGGAGACGGACTGGTATCGAAATTTTTACGAGTCTGAGCAGCATTGGGCCCCGGCGGCGGTGGATCCGTTTGAACCGGTGCGTTTGAAGGAGCATGAGGTCATCAGCTTCCTGATCCCGATCGGGACGTTCAGCGTTTCCCAAGCTACCGCCATCATGAAGGTGAACGTTCGCGCTGAATACTTCAAGGACCCGCTCAGCCAGGTGCATCTCGGAACCCATGGTACGATTTTTTTGCTTAGCGGCGAAGGGGAACCGCTGTTAGGCCAGCCGTTATCGGATTTCAGCGAACCGGTCCTGAACAAGCTGGGGGAGATCCGGGAGCGGGGGCCGCGGGAAGGCGTATTTTATGCCAAACCTCAGGGCGAGGACATGATCTACGTCTACAAAAAACTGCAATTTAACGATTGGATGCTCGTTGGGGCGGTCTCGGAAAATGAACTGCTGGCCAACCTGATCAATCTGAAATCAGGGATTTTGGTGGCGACCGGGACACTGTTGGTGTTCGCTGTCCTTGCGGCCGTCTGGATTTCCTACAGCATTACCAAACCGCTGGGCGGCTTGGTGGCAGCGATGCGGCTTGTCCAGCGCGGGGAGTTCGCCCAGGCGGAGCAGCGTATTCCTGAGCGGCAGCAGGTGAACCATGAGGTCGGGTTCGTGACGGCCACGTTCCGTAACATGATTGTACGGCTGCGCGCCCATTTGAAAAGCGAGTTTGAATTGAAGCTGCGCCGGCAACAGGCGGAATATCGGGCGCTGCTGATGCAGATTAATCCGCATTTTTTGTTTAACACGTTGGAGTTACTCAGCAGTCTGGTGATCCAGAGGCGAACGGATGATGCAGTTGACGTTATCGAATCGCTAGGCAAAATGCTGCGCTTCTCGCTGAATGCCAAAAGCGATCTGATCCCGTTGCGTGACGAAGTGACGTATACCGAATCTTTCGCTGCGATTCTGCACCATCGGTTTGCGGAACAGCTGGTTTTGACGCTGGAGAACGCGGTGCCGGACCGTCCGGTGTATATCGTGAAGTTTATTTTGCAGCCGCTTGTGGAAAATGCCGTGAAATACAGTCAGGTCAAAAACGACGTTGCCGTTGTGCGCATCCGGATTTGGGAGGAGGATCAACGGCTGCTCTTGCAGGTGGCCGACAACGGAGTTGGCATGGAGCCGGACTTGGTGCGGCAGCTGAACGAGGAGTACCAGCATTCCCAACTGGAGCAGGTATTAAGCACCGGCGGGAGACAGATCGGCTTGCGGAATATTTTGGCCCGGTGTGCGCTTTATTATGGAGCTGGCTTTGCGTTTTCGATTCAATCGGCGCCCGGGGAAGGGACGACGATCACACTGAGTTTGCCGATAGGGGAGGGAAATGCGGATGTATAACGTGCTGCTGGTTGATGATGAACGGGAGATTCGTCAAGGACTAAGGCTAAAAATCGATTGGCAGCAGCTGGGCCTCCAGATCGCCGGGGAAGCGGGGAATGGTCAGGAGGCGCTGGAGTGGCTTCAGACCGGGGACTGCGACATTATCATTACCGATATGCGCATGCCGATCATGGACGGGGTGGAGCTGCTCGAAAGCTGTTCCCGGCAATATCCGGATATTCGTCTGATCGTGCTGACGGGATATGACGATTTTCAGTACGCCCATGCGGCGATCAAAAATCGCGCCAGCGACCTGCTGCTCAAGCCGGTGACGCGGAGCGAACTGGCCGGAGCCTTGGGCAGGGTCGCTTCTGAGCTGGACCGGGAGCGCTCGGCGCAGGCGGAGCGGAAGCTGGCGGAATGGAAGCTGTCCCGCTACCTGGAGGAAATGAAGGAGCAATTTATTCAGAGCGTGATCCGAGCTTATCCAGGCAGCAGCCACCTGTGGCCGGAACGGGTTCGGTTGTTTGGCTTAAATGAACTGGCGGAGCAACCGGTGCGTTTTGTGGCGATCGGGTTACCGCCGGCACCGGAAGAAGCGCCGGAGGAATCCGGCCTGCGTCTGCCGTTTGAGCTGCTTTGCCGCGAGCTGGCGGGTACAACCGGTTCTGCTCCCGGTATCCCGGTCTTTCGGGAAGCGAAGCATCCCGACTTGCTGTTTGCCATCGTGCCGGGCGATCCAGCCGCTGTGCAAAGCTTCTCCAGCCAAGTGGCTGATATTGTCCGCAGCTATTTGAAACAGAAGGCGCTGGTGATGGCCGGCGAACCCGTGCAAGGTCTGGAGGCATGGCGGGAGGGGTACCTTTCCTCCGTGCTGGCCTGGTATATGAGCCGGCACACGCAGCAAGCCGGAGCGGAGCCTACGCGGGGCCTGGCGGATCCGGCACAGCTGGCGGCCCAGGACAAGCTGAAGCTGCTGCAGCGGCATTTGGCCGACGGCCGCAAGGCAGCGTTTGAGAAGCTGGTGGAGGAGGAGCTCGCCGCCGCGCTGGCTTTCTCGCACCCGCAGTTTATCAAGCTGATTTTCCAATGCTGCTTGGCCATCGAAGCGGCAGCGGATGCCATGGGGCTTGCGCTGCGGGAGAAGGACGAGATCTGGTTGGATCCGGAGCGAGTATGGGGGCTCGGCACCGTATCCAAAGCCTGCGGGTTCCTGTATGGGCTGGCGGAGCCGCTGTTTTCGCTGAAGAAGGGGGACAGCACGAGGGAGGAGCCCTCCATCGTGGAAGCGATGAAGGAAATGATCGAGCTGAATTACATGAACGATCTGAACCTGTCGCAAATCGCCGAGCAGTACCACTATAACCTGTCTTATTTGTCCGATCTGTTTAAAACAAAAACCGGCAAATCCTTTCTCCAATACCTGACCGATGTACGCATGAACAAAGCGGTGCAGCTGCTTGACGAAACCCCGCTGTCCTTAAGCGATATCGCGGAGCTGACGGGCTTCTCCAATGCCAGCTACTTCAGCACGAAATTCAAGAAGGTATTTGGCATCAGTCCGTCCGAGTACCGGCAGAAGGATAAGAACATCTAAAAAAAGTAAAAGTCCAACGCCCAAAGAAATTGGATTCTTCTCCTTTTTTGTATGCGCTACCATTTAATCAGCAAGACCATTCTCATGAAGGGGGAAGGAAGAGATGAAGAAGACGAAGGCGATGTTGTTGGCCAGTTTGTTTCTTGTTACGGCCATCTTGGTCTCGGCGTGCGGCTCCGGTAACAACAATGCCGGGAGTGTAACTACGGGGAATACGAACCAGCCGTCGGAGGCAGGAGGCGCCGCCAGCGAGGAGCAAGTTGAGCTTCGCGTCATGTGGTGGGGGGACCAAACCCGGGCTGACATTACCACGGCCATGCTGAAGAAGTTCGAGGAGAAACACCCGAACATCAAGGTGATCCCAGAGTTCTCTCCTTTTGACGGATATTTCGATAAGCTGAATACGCAGCTGGCATCGGGGACGGCCCCGGACCTGTTTACGTTAGGGAGCAATATCTTGGAATATGCCACCCGGGATGTACTGCTGGATATCACTCCGTACGTCGGCAATGAAGTCGATACCAGCAAAATTTCGCCGCAGCTCATCAACGTGAATACGTTTGATGGTAAGCTGCGGGGGATCTCGATTGGGGCGAACTCGACAGCGATTCTTGCGAACACGGCGCTGTTTGAGAAAGCCGGTCTTCCTTTGCCGACGAAGGAATGGACTTGGGACGATTTTATCAAGATCAATGAACAGATTGCGGCTACCGGCAAAGACATTTACGGCTCTTACGATTATTCCGGCGAGATGGACCAGTTTGGGGTATATCTGACTCAGCGCGACAAGATGATTTACAATGAGCCGGAGAAGAAGCTGGGCTTCGAGGCGGCGGATGTCGCCGAGTGGTTTACGCTCTGGGAAGGCATGCGGAAAGCAGGCAGCATCGTAACGCCGGAGCTGCAAATCTCCGCTGATCCGGACGACACCAGCATGTCTCTGGTGGCAAAAGGCCAAGTGGCGATGCAGTTTATTCCGACAAACCAATTTGCTGATTTCCAAAAAATGTCCCAAGATAAGCTGACGCTGATTCCAGTTCCGATGGGACCCAACGGCAGCATGATCTCTGTTCAATCGAGTCAAAACATCGTGGGCTATGCCAATACCAAGCATCCGAAGGAAGTCGCGATGCTCATGGACTTCTGGGTGAACGATCCCGATGCGGCGAAGATCCTCGGCAACAACCGCGGTGTGCCGGTCTCCTCGGAGATGCGGGCCGTTCTAAAGGCGGAAGCCTCCGAAACGGATAAAGTGGTCTACGATTACCTGGATATCGTGGCGGTGGATGATGTTGACCTGCTTTACAACGTTCCGGGCTCCAACGAGTTTAAGCAAGAGCTGCTGAAAGCCAGCCAGAACGTGGCGTTCGGACGGATGGACATCGCGAAGGCGGCAGATGATTTTTATGCACAGGGACAAAAAATCTTACAGGCGAACTTGAGCGCTACGACAAATTAACCAGCCTGTCACAAGGAAGAGGGGAACCGCTGGGCTCCCCTTTTTCTGAACCCAGGAATGATGGTTACGGAGGTGTTGACTTATGGATTCGGTGACAGGTGTGGCAACCCAAACGATCGTAAAGCCCAAGCGACGTCGAGCCTTGAAACGGAACTTAACGGGTTATTTGTTCTTGTTGCCCTGGTTGATTGGATTTTTTTGCATGGCGATTGGGCCAATTTTGGCTTCGCTGTATTTGTCCTTTACGAACTATAACATGTTGAAGGCGCCGGCTTGGATTGGGATGCAGAATTTTACGGAGATGTTTACGGGGGATGCCACGTTTACTCATTCATTGAAGCTGACGTTTCAGTACGTGTTCCTCTCTGTTCCTCTGCGGTTGGTGTTCGCCCTGGCGGTGGCGATTATTTTGAATAAAGGGTTAAAGCTGCTTGGTTTGTATCGGACCGTCTATTACATCCCTTCGTTGTTAGGGGGGAGCGTGGCGATTGCGGTAGTTTGGAAAAAAATCTTCTCCGGCGACGGATTGTTTAACCGGTTTCTCGAAATTTTTCATATTAATGCACCCGATTGGGTGGCGAATCCGAGCTACATTATTTATTCCATCGTTGCGCTGTCGGTTTGGCAATTTGGCTCGTCGATGGTGATATTCCTGGCGGGACTGAAGCAGATCCCGGGGGAAATTTACGAAGCTGCGGCGGTGGACGGTGTCAGCCGGACACGTCAGTTTCTGCGGATCACACTGCCGCTGTTGTCGCCGGTGATCCTGTTTAACCTGGTGATGAACATGATCAGCTCGTTCCAGGTATTTACCTCCGGGTACATTATCGGGGACGGCCATGGCGGGCCGATCGATTCGACGATGTTTTACTCGCTGTACCTGTATTTGAAGGGCTTCTCTTACTTTAATATGGGTTACGCTTCGGCTATGGCTTGGGTGATGTTGGTGATCATTGGGATATTTACAGCGATCGTATTCGCTTCCTCAAAGTATTGGGTTTATTACGGCGACGGCAAGGACGAAAGGAGCTGAGATAGATGGTGTTGCGGCTAAACTTAAGCAAACTGTGGAGACACGTGGTGGTGATTGTGATCGGGACGATCATGATTTATCCGGTGTTGTGGATGATCAGCAGTTCATTCAAGCCCAATGCGGAAATCTTCTCGGACATGGGATTGTGGCCGGACTCCTTCACTCTCTCCAATTACGTCAACGGCTGGCGGGGGATTCAAGGGTACTCGTTTGGGCATTTCCTGATCAACTCCTTTATTATTGCGGCGCTGGCGGTGATCGGTAACGTGATCTCCTGCTCGCTGGCCGCCTTTGCCTTTGCGCGTTTAAATTTTACGGGGCAGAAATTTTGGTTCAGCATGATGCTGATGACGCTGATGCTGCCGTTTCAAGTGACGCTCATTCCGCAATATATTCTGTTCCACACGTTCGGATGGGTGAATACGTTTCTGCCGCTCGTGGTACCGAAGTTTTTTGCGTTGGATGCGTTCTTCGTACTGCTGATGGTGCAGTTTATCCGCGGGCTGCCGATGGAATTGGACGAAAGCGCCCGGATCGACGGCTGTGGATCTTGGCAAATCTATTCGCGGATCATTATGCCGCTGTGCGTACCGGCGGTGATAACAACATCGATCTTTACGTTCTACTGGACGTGGGATGACTTCTTTGGGCAAATGATTTACCTGAACAGTCCTAAGCTGTTTACGGTAATGATCGGTTTGCGCTCGTTAATTGACTCCACCAGCACGTCGAACTGGGGCTCGTTGATGGCGATGTCGACGGTGGCGGTTGCGCCGGTCATCGTGATCTTCCTGATCTTCCAGCGTTATATCGTCGAAGGAATCTCGACGACGGGGCTGAAGTAAGCTGACAGGACGGTGAACTGTACACGACTTCTAGGAGGGATTGGTTATGACCTTGGCGTTATCGGACATCCATATTCGGGATCCGTTCCTCCTGCCGATGCCGGCGGAAGGCAAATATTATATGTACGGCACGATCGGAGAGACGTGCTGGAAGGGCAAACCGCGCGGGTTTGACGTTTACGTGAGCACGGATTTGGCGGCATGGGAAGGTCCTTACCCGGCGTTCCGCCCGGAGCCGGATTTCTGGTCGGACTTCAACTACTGGGCGCCGGAGGTGCATGAGTGGCAGGGGCGCTACTACATGTTCGCCACCTTCAAGGCAGACGGCCGATGCCGGGGCACGCAAACGCTGGTGGCGGACAGCCCGCTGGGCCCGTTCCAGCCGCTTGGGGACGGGCCGTTGACGCCGCGCGATTGGGAGTGCTTGGACGGGACGTTTTACGTCGACCCGCAGGGCGAGCCCTGGATGGTATTCTGCCATGAATGGGTGCAGGTGCAGGACGGGAAGATTTGCGCGGTGCGTCTAAGCCGCGAGCTGGACCGGGCGGTGTCTGAGCCTGTGCTATTGTTCCGGGCTTCGGAGGCACCATGGGCCGAAGGGATTCGCGGCGGGGCCAATTACGTCACGGACGGCCCCTTCCTGTACCGCGCTGATAACGGCGAGCTGCTGCTGCTCTGGTCCAGCTTTAGCGACGGCGGCTACACGATCGGCTGCGCTCGCCAAGCTGGTGGAGACATTACCGGCCCGTGGGTGCAGGACGCAGAGCCGTTGTATAAACGGGACGGCGGCCACGGGATGGTGTTCCGCACGTTCGCGGGCGAGCTGCGACTGGCGATTCATACGCCAAACGACAGCCCCAATGAACGTCCGATCTTCATCCCGGTGACGGAGCAGGACGGGCGATTATACGCGCATCCGAAAGAAGTGCAGAGATAGGTGAGGTTGGACAGATGGGGGAAATGGGAGAGATGGGCGTGTTGGAGCGGTTGCGCAAGATGGAGGTTGTGTCAGCTGTAGGCGGAGAAGGTTTGCGTAAGAGCACGGATCAAGCCGTGCTGGAGGAGTTTGCCGCTTCGGGCGTCAAATTCGCGGCGAACGAAGGGAGCCCGCTGGAGCGGGTCTATTACGCCGGCGTGCGCAAGCTGCTCGATTGCATCGTGCCGTCGGTGAGCGGCGTGCCGGTGCTGCATGAAGGCGGCGTGTACCTCGGCACTTGGCTGGAGAGCACCGGCACGATCAATACCGAGCTGCTCAGCCGCTTTGTGCCGTCGGTGGCGCAGGCGACCTTCACCTTGTTTGCCGATTACCAACGCTCCGATGGCCTCATGCCCTACAAGGTGACCGGCACGGGACCGGCATACCGGCAAATCCAGATGGTCACGCCGCTGGCCCGCTCGGTATGGAACCACTACCGCCTGAACGGCCGGGCGGACCGGGAGTTCCTGGACAAGATGTACCGCGCCATGGAGCGGCACGACGCCTGGCTGGCCGCGTTCCGTGATACGCGGGGGACGGGCTGCGTGGAGGCGTTTTGCACGTTCGATACGGGGCATGATCTATCTCCGCGCTTCTGGCATGTGCCGGATACGTCGCATCTGGGCGACCCGCGCCGGTACGATCCGGACTCGCCGGTGCTGCCGTTTTTGGCGCCGGATCTGACGGCTAACGTCTACTGTCAGCGGCGTTATTTGGCGGACATCGCCGCGGAGCTGGGGGCGGCAGCAGGACCGGAGTGGGCAGCTAAAGCGGAGGCGAGCCTGTCCAGCCTGATGAATCATTGCTATGATGCGGAAGACGGGTTCTTCTACGACGTGGACGCGAGCGGACAGTTCGTCCGCATCCAGTCTGACGTGCTGCTGCGCGTATTGGCTTGCGAGGTGGGGGACGGGGAATTTTTCGCTTCGTCGCTGCGACGATATTTGCTGAATACGCGGAAGTTTTTTGCCAAGTATCCCTTCACTTCGATTGCCATGGACGACCCGCGGTTTGATCCGTCGTCGGCCTACAACACCTGGGCGGGGACGACAAACTTCCTTAGCTTAATCCGTGCTCCGCATGCGTTTGAGTACCACGGGCGGCATGTGGAGCTAACCTGGGTACTGCAGCCGATTCTGTCGGCGATGGCCCGCATGGAGCGTTTCGCCCAGTGCCTCAGCCCTTGGACGGGAGAGGAAGGCTTCACCGAGACCTACTCCCCTGCGATTTTGTGTCTGCTCGACTATGTGGAGCGGTTGTGCGGCATCCTGCCGACGCCGGAGGAAGAGCTGTGGTTCACCGGGCTGCTGCCTTATCCGATGGATCACGGGGAAGTACCGGCCGAGGAAACCGCGTATGCCCGGAAAGTGGACGGCACGGTATTCGAGCTAGTCAATACGCGTGAAGGCAGCACCGTATACCGGGACGGGGAGCCGTACTGCCGGTTTCCCTACGGGACCCGTCTCGTCACCGATCGACGCGGTGAGCCTAAAGCGCTCATCGGGATGAGCGTTCGGACGGTGGAGGGTCTGCTGGAATTTGGGGGCCGAGCTTATCCGGTAAACCTCGGCGGGAACGAGGTTTGGCGATTGAATCGGAATAGCGCGGTTTCTAGTCCCGGATCAGGGCCAAAGTCAGCTTCTGCTGAAGCTTTGGCAGGTCCCGGTGTCGTTCTACCTACGTATCATTAGACAACCCCCTGCACGTTTCCCGAAAAAACGCCATAAACTTATGAAGATTGCATATATTTCAGATGCCTGTCGCATAACAATAAATAGGCGTAAAGCAGGCGCAACTTCGGGAAGTTTCGCTTGAGAATTCGGAGGGGAGTGCAGGGAATGCGCATTGCTGTCATTCAGGGAAGTGCAAGGAATGGAGGGAACACGGAGGAACTGACGCGGCTGGTTTTAGAGGGGTTACCCTATACGAATATCATCCTGCGGGAGAAAGAAATCAAACCGATCCACGATCAACGGCACGACGAAGGCGGCTTCGATCCCGTGGACGATGATTACGACGAGCTGATCCTGCAGGTGCTGGAGCATGATATTTTGATCTTCGCCACGCCGGTATATTGGTACGGGCCATCCGGCTTGATGAAGAACTTCATCGATCGCTGGTCGCAAAGCTTGCGCGATGTCCGTTTCAACTTTAAAGAGCGGATGGCGGCCAAAACAGCCTATGCCGTCGTGGTCGGCGGCGATAATCCGCGGATCAAAGCGCTGCCGCTCATTCAACAGCTGCAGTACACGTTTGATTTCGTAGGGTTACCGTTTGCTGGTTATGTGATCGGGAAGGCCAGCAGGCCGGGGGAGATCTTCAGAGACACTCGAGCGATCCGAGATGCCGCAGCACTCAATGCCGAGTTGCGGAAGGCCGAGCCGTTGGCGGTAAATCGTTCCTGACCTTTACTTTTTTCATAATCACAGATGGAAGACCGACGTGCGGTTGCGTTTGCAGCGGCACGTTTTTCCCGTGTGCGCCCTTTGTAGAACTCAGGTGGGGCATACCTATACTGTCGCCCTCCCTTTCAAGATTATCCCTTTGAGTCAGGCGGTAGAGTAAGGGAAATCGTTGTTTCGAAAAAGTGCTCTGTCTGAGGTGATCAGCCTGCTTGGAATCAGTCGAGAATTAAGTTCTTTTTGAATCGAAAAAAACTTAAGATAGCCCTAGGAATACGAACTAGGAGTATGACTAATATAGCAGATTGAAGCTGATATGACCCTAGCCTAGTGAAGAGTCAAGAAGACAAGGTACAGAAGTTAAAGAGAGTAATAGACCGCACAGAATTGAAAGTGAAATTTAAATTGAAGAGGATAAGAAGTTCAAGTACAGATTATAAAGACATATTATCCCCTGATCGCTTCTATTTACGCCGCTGTTGCAAGGAATGTCTTCTGATGACGCTTGATTAACTGGCCGTAAGGGATCGCTGGAATAGACAAGCACATCTGAAGCAAGTTCTGACGCATTTCTTCCTCGGAAAAGGACATGCGAAGATGACGGCGGACGGTGCACTCATTCAAATACGCTTGCAGATGGGTTAGCCCCAGGGCAATATAGGTGCGCTTCAGCGAAGTCCACGCCGCTCTGACTTCTTTGCGCAAAGGCAAATACAGTCGAAATGCCAAAGGAAATGACTGGACGGTAGAGGTAGGGACATCGACATGCTTATGGATGAACGCGGCGACATCGTGCTTGTTGGCTCGTTGTCCGTCTCCTCTTCTGTGCGATATCAATTGAATCTTCACTCGCTCCGGCTCGCCAGATTCTGTAACCGTGCATCCGGCGACAACCGGGGTGGCATAAGGCTGAGCCGCCGGATGATAGCGTAACGAATCATACGCATATTGATC
>NZ_JADQ01000058.1:0-27464 GCF_000518465.1 Paenibacillus sp. J14
GGCCTTCTATGATCTCCACTCCCTTGTATTTGCACAGACGCTTAAATATTTCGATCAAATCTCTCCTCACTTGATTATAGATCTCTTTCCGTCTATACTTCGGGGTGAACACGATATGGTATTTGCACATCCACTTCGTGTGAGCTAAACTATAGCTCTTGTTTGCCATCTAAGACCATTCCTTTCTTTTATTGAGCCTGAACATCTCAATTTTATGGGAATGGTCTAGTTGGTCAAACCTTCGTTCCTCCACCCGCATAGCGGGTGGTTTTTTGTTTCGCACGCTTCACGAGCTCAACTGGCTAAAGCCATAATAAAAAGCCCTGTTCCGCTCCCGGAACAGGGCTTTTCGATATTAAGCTTGCAGCTCTTTGATAATGTCGCGAATGGCGTCCACAATCGGAGTGACCGGCCGGCCCAGCAAAGCTTCCAGGTCGCCGCTTGGAACGTCCAGCGCCCCTTCGCGAATCGCGCTTTGGATGGAGACGAGGAACGGAACTACCGGTTCCGGTACGCCTGCACCGCGCATCGCTTCGGCATAAGCTGCATCGTCAACATGCTGTACAGGAACTTCACGGCCCAGAACTTCGCCGATTTGTTGTGCCAGTTCATCATGCGTCAGCATCGGTCCCGACAGCTCATAAATTTTGTTCTCATGGCCATTGCCGGCCAACACCGCTGCGGCCGCTTGCGCGTAATCCCCCCGCGTCGCCCAGCCTACTTTACCGTCTCCAGCAGAAGTGACCAGCGGAGCTCCAGCCAAAATGCCTTGGATCGAGCCGGTTTCATTTTCGATGTACCAGTTGTTCCGCAGGAAAGCGTAAGGAATGCCCGTCTTCGCAATCGCTTCCTCGGTCGCTTTATGAACGGGGGCTAGCGCCAACGGGTTCGACGCTGCATTCACCACACTCGTATACGCGATGAACTTCACGCCGGCACGCTGAGCGGCCTCAACAGCTGCCATGTGCTGACGAATCCGCGTATCGTTGTCCCCCTGGGTGGATACGATCAGCAGCCGTTCCACACCAGCAAAAGCCGTGTCCAGCGAAGCCGGATCGTCAAAATCCCCTTTGCGCACATCCACGCCGCGCTCGCTGAGCGCACTTGCTTTCTGCGGATCACGAACGCTCACCGCCAACTGCTCTGCCGGCACCGAGGCCAGCAGCGCTTCCACTACCTTGGCGCCGAGTTGCCCCGTCGCTCCTGTCACCAAAATCTTCATCCCAGACTCCTCCTATCAAATGGATTACCATGAAGTCTACGCACTCACCTGTAACTATTATAGTTACAAACCGTCGGTAAGTCAAAAGCTTCTTGAATGAAGCAGGGGGCCGACAACAAGGTGGGGCGGGTAGACATATCCGTCAAGCTGCTTGATCGACCTCTTCGTTACTCCTCTCGCAGCAACTCTTTTAGCATACCCTCCCGACGATTAACGAACTCCTTCATGATGATATAATGGTCAGTCTCTTCAAGCGTAGTTTCCTCGATCCCGTCCGGCGTGAGCTGATACATCCGACTGTCCGGGTAGGCCATCAGGATCGGCGAATGCGTGGAAATGATAAACTGGGAGCGACGTCCAACCAGCTCATGAATCCGTGACAGCATCGCCATCTGCCGAAACGGGGACAACGCCGCCTCCGGTTCGTCCAAGATGTACAGGCCATATCCGCTGAAGCGGTTCATAAACGCGGCAAAAAACGATTCCCCATGCGACATCGTATGCAACGATTTCCCTCCATAGGAGTCGACGATCCGCGGCGGACTAACCCACGCAACATTTTCCTGGTCCAGTTTATCGATTTCCGTCGCTAGATTATAATAACTCTCCGCCCGGAAAAAGAACCCGTCCCGCGGCCGCGTCGCCCCCCTGATCGTACGCAAATAACGATGCAGCTCGGAGTGAGTCTCGGCTGTCGCGAAGCTGAAGTTCATCGTGCCGCCTTCCGGGTTAAATCCAAGGGCGACGGCGATGCCCTCCAGCAGCGTGGACTTGCCCATCCCGTTCTCGCCGATAATGTATGTGACTTTCGGATGGAACTCCAATTGCCCTAGCGATAAGACCGCCGGTAAATGAAAAGGATAGTCGTCAAACGTCGGAACCTCGTCCCGCTGTAACATGATTTTCCGCAGATAGGCGTTCCACTCCATCAAGCGTCCGCCTCCTCATTGGCTGCATCCAAGCCGCCATGGTACAAGCTGTAATAGAATCCGCGACGCCGCAGCAACTCTTCATGCGAGCCCTGCTCGATCAAGCGGCCTTCCTTCAAGACCAGGATCTTGTCAGCCTGACGGATCGTGTTCAACCGGTGGGCGATCACGAAGCTGGTTCTTCCTTGCATCAACCGCTGCAGGCCCTCTTGAATCTTGATCTCCGTCACGGTGTCGATGCTGCTCGTCGCCTCGTCCAGCACAAGGATAGAGGGATCCGCCAAAATCGCCCGTGCGATCGCCAGCAGCTGCCGTTGCCCTTGGCTGATGCCGCCGCCGTCCGCGCCAAGCACCTTGTCGTAGCCGCCCGGCATCCGCACGATAAAGGAATGGGCGTTCGCCAGCTTGGCAGCCTCCTCCACCTCCGCATCGGTCGCATCAAGACGACCAAAGCGGATATTGTCGCGGATTGTGCCCTGGAACAGGAACGAATCCTGCAGCACAAACGCCATCTGTGAACGCAGGCTGTCGCGCCGGATCGTGCGGATATCGCGTCCATCAACGGTGATCGTCCCCCGGGAAGGTTCGTAGAAACGCGAAAGCAGCTGAATCAGCGTCGTTTTGCCGGCACCCGTCGGCCCGACCAAAGCGATCGTTTCACCCGGCTTCGCGGTAAAGCTGATGTCCTCTAACGTATCGCCGCCCTCGTTTTTATTTTCCTCATAAGAGAAATACACATCAGAGAAGACCACCTCGCCCCGAACGGACGTCAGCTCTGCCGCCCCTTGTTCATCGCTGGCTTCGACCTCCTCGTCCAGCACCTCAAACACGCGCTCCGCCCCGGCGATCGCCGACAGCAGCGTGTTCCATTGGTTCGCGAGGTCGTTCAGCGGCCGGGTGAATTGCCGTGCATACTCCACGAACACTACGATCACCCCAACGGTCACGCCGGCACGACCGTTCACCGCCAGCACCCCGCCGATCCCCGCAACAATCGCAAAGCTAAGGTTGTTCAATCCGTTCATTAGCTTCGGGATGAAGCCGGAAATGGTCTGCGCCCAGAAGCTGGAGCTGCGGATCGCCCCGTTGCGTTCACGGAAGCCCTGCAGCACCCGGTGCTCTTGTGAGAACGCCTTGATAATCCGCTGACCCGACAACGTCTCCTCAATGTAACCGTTCAGGTTGCCGAGATCCTGCTGACGTCGCTTGTACAGCGGCCCCGTCCGTTTCGTGATCCAACGCATCCCGGCCATCATCAGCGGTACAACAAGGAACGTCAGCAACGTCAGCAGCGGGCTGAGGTACAGCATCACGCTCAGCGTTCCGACCAGTGTCAGCACGCTGGAGAAAATTTGGATCGCCGAGCTGTTCAGTGTGGAGCTGACATTGTCTATATCATTGGTTAACCGGCTCATGATCTCGCCCTGTTGACGCTTGCCGTAATAAGGAATCGGCAGCCGGTGCAGCTGGGCGAACAGCTCGGAACGCATGCGATACACCGTTTCTTGGGCGATGGTGATCATCCAGATATTTTGCAGCCAGGAGGTGAGTGATGATCCGGCAAAAACTAACGTTAGTCCAACGAGGAACAGCACCCACGGCCGCCCGCCGCCAGCTTCTAAGTAGTCATCAATGGCCACCCCAACCAGATAAGGCCCCAGCAGCGCTAATCCCGAGCTGAATACAACCATCAGCAGGACCGCAGCCAGCCGCGCTTTGTGGGCAGATAGATAACTCCAAATTCGGCTTAAGGTGGCGGACCAATTTTTTGCCCGCACTTTAGGCCGTACCCCAGGTCCACCGCCATGACCGGGCCGGCGAGACGCGGGAGCCGCCTCCTGACGCGAGTCTCCACCCTGCGATGGCGATAGTGCATCCAGCTTCGGGTACGGATGCCGAAATGGCTCAGTGAAGGTCTTGAACGACATGAGCTTCCGCCTCCTTTCCCAGCTGGGATTCGCAAATTCGTCGGTACAATTCCGAATGCTGCAGCAATTCCTCGTGCTTGCCGCTGGCGATCAACCGACCGTCATCCAAGAGGAGGATCAGGTCCGCCGTCATCGTGGAGCTGATCTTCTGCGTCACGAGCAGCGTCGTGCAGGACAGGCGTGAGATCTCCTTCAATAGAGCCGCCTCTGTACGGACGTCCAGCGCGCTCGTGCTGTCGTCCAGAATCAGGATCGCCGGGCGACGGATCAACGCCCGCGCGATCGACAGGCGCTGCTTCTGTCCGCCGGACAGATTCACGCCGCGTTGCCCCAGCCGCGTCTCATAGCCCTGCGGCTGGCGCTCGATCGTATCGTGGATCTGCGCCTGCCGGGCGGCGGTCCGGATTTGCTCCAAAGTCGCGTCCTCCCGCCCCCAGGCGATATTTTCCCGGATCGTGCCGGAGAATAACATCACTTCCTGCGGCACATAGCCGATCGCGCGGCGCAGCCTTTTCCGGTCCAGCTCGCGAAGGTCCGTTCCGTCGATGAGGATCGTCCCTTCCGTTGGTTCATACATGCCTGGTATCAGCTGGACCAGCGAGGATTTCCCTGAGCCGGTGGCCCCCAGGATCGCGATCCGTTGTCCCGGCTCCGCCGTAAATGAAATCCGCTCCAGCGCCATCACGTCACGTCCCGGATAGCGGAACGATACCTCGCGGAATTCAATGCGGCCTTGAATCGAAGCAGCCTCTTCTTCCACATCCGCGCCGCTTGCCCCTCCTGCTCGGTTTTCCCGCTCGCCAACCGGATCGTTCTCCTCCAGCACCTCACGCACCCGTCCGGCAGATGCCGCTCCCCGCGACAAGGAGCTCATGATCCAGGACAACGCCGACAACGCGCCAATCGTACGCAGTGAATAGTTAATCACAGCAACGACTTCCCCCACGCTGGCCCCCCCGTCCGCAATCTCGATTCGACCAAACCACAGCACCGCGATGATCCCCGCGTTCATGATAAACAGCAGGAACGGCATCGTCGTCTCCGTCAGCTTTAGCGCGGCGACGGTGCCCTCCCGCAACGCGCGGTTACGCTGCTCGAAACGCCCAATCTCGTGCGACATCCGGACGAACACGCGGATCAGCCGCATCCCGGTCAGGTTCTCCTGGATCAGGCCGTTCACATGATCCGTTCGCCGCTGCACCGTACGAAATAAAGCAGACGCTTTTCGGATCATCCACAGGACAAACGCCAGCAAGACGGGAACGGTCACCGTCAGCAGCAGTCCCAGCTTCACATGCACAACCAACGCCATCACCACGCTCCCGACAACAACGAGCGGTACCCGGGACGCAAAGCGCAGACACATGAAGATCACATCCTGCAGCACCGTAATATCCCCGGTCAGCCGAGTGATCAACGACGAAGCCGCAAACCGGTTAAACACTTCATACGAAAAAGATTGCACCTTCTCATACAGCTTATCGCGCAGATCGTACCCAAAGCCTTGGCTTACATGGGAAGCGAAAAAGGAACTGGCGATCCCGGCGAGAAATGCCGCCAGCGCGCTCACCATCAGCACCCCGCCCCAAATCCAGGCGACGGACACCGCGTGCTGCCGAATCCCGTGGTCGATGATCCGCGAGATAATCAGCGGTTGAACCAGTTCCACCGCCAGCTCAATCAGCAGCATGACGATCGCGGAGACGGCGGCGATGCGGTATTTTTTGAGAATAGCGGTCATGACGGACATCCTGATACCTCCAGTGCGGGTGATTCCGAAAGAATCGTCAATTTGGTAAACTATGTTGTTTTATTATAAATCAGTTGGGAAGGCTTGTGTATTTTTCCAGCGGCAAACTTCATACAAAAACACGATAGCAAAAAGCCCCTCCTGCCCGGAATTCACCGGTTGACAGGAAGGGCATAACGCAAGCCTTTAGTTTAATTCTGGTCCCCAACGATAAATTGGTAAATGCTTTCCACCTTCTCCTCCGTCAGCTCGCCGCTGTTGTCAAACACCAGAATCGAGGAAGACGGGATGTCCCAATTAATCTCGGGTACAAATTGCACGCGGTGCTTGAAGTCATCCCAATGCTCCAGCTTCCACGTATCGCGGTCCGTACAACGCTCGATAATCCGTTCCTTCTGGGTATCCATGTCCTTGAGCGTCACGACAACCACCTTCACGTCCACTTCTTGCTTGGTGAGGCCTGCCTCTTGAATCAGCTTTTCGATCCAGTCTTTGTTCTTCAGTTCCGCCGTGAACGGGGAAATCATAAATACGTTTTGGCCGGCTGCCAAATTTTCGATGCAGATGTCCCGGGTTGTCTCGTATTCCAGATCACGCAAGTGTTCCTTGTAAAAATCAGAATCCCGATCGTTCACATCCAGACCGTTCATCGCCAGAATCTTCTCGACACAGCGGCCGCCCACTGTATCCCGATCCAAAAAAGCCGCCGGCATCCGTCTTGCCAGCTTGCGAGCCACCGTCGTTTTCCCCGTACCAGCGACTCCTACGAAAAAGACCAATTTCAACATGATGTCCAAAAATCCCCTTTCGACAATTGCGAGCAGATATCCCTTTAGTCCTATTGTACCATGTTTTGTCCGATTGCGTCGTTGGCTGCGGTCAGAAGAAAGCCGATTTCTTCGAGATCGCTTCGATCCGCAATCACTCGGCGGCATTCCATCGCGTCCCCAAAAAAAAACGACCCCGGGAGGCATCCCGGAGCCGGTGAGGTTGGACTCTTCACAATCCAATCCGAAGTGGATGTGATTCACTCAAGTTTGGCTTAAGACTGCTGGCGCAGGCGCGTTTCCCGGGCCAGCTCCTTCACGTTCTCCTCCAACCGGGTACGCAGCTCTCCAGCGATATCGAAGCCGCCGGTTTCCGTGCGAGCAACCTGAGCGTCCACTGTGTACACACCGCCCAAAATATAGCGTGCACCGAGCGCAGACAGAACCGGCTTCAGCGCATAATCAATCGTCAGCAAATGCGCCAGGCTGCCTCCAATAAAGAGCGGCAGGACGACTTTGCCGGCCAAGCCTTTTTGCGGAACAAGATCGAGGAACGTCTTCAGCACGCCGGTATACGACGCCTGATACACCGGGCTGGCGACAACCACTGCGTCAGCCGCTGCAACGAGCCCGTTCGCTTTGACGATCGCTTCACTTTCAAATTTGGTATGGATCAAATCCTCCGGCGGCAGCTCCACCACATTCACATGACTGACTTCGAAGCCTTCACTGCGCAGCAGTTCCTCCGTCAGTGCAATTACGCCGCTCAACCGGGAGCCTGGTGTTGGACTTCCGTTAATAATCGTCACTTTCATTTCGGATTCTCCCCTTATCTGTGACGGAGTTCGTATGCTCACGAACCCCGGCCTTTTGTCTAAATTTTAAAACGATGCTATCAATATTTGCTTGAAAAGTCAATGCAACCCGCACTGCTCAAAGACGATCCGGCTGCAAGCGGCAAACGGCGTATACCAGCCAAGCCAACCTTCAACGCAGTTCGATCCATCTGGCGGCGGCTTGTCAGCCTGCTTCGCTACAGTGCCTCGATGATGTCCCCGGCGATGAGGGACGCCGGGTTCCCTTGCCGGGCCGCGGCCGCGCGCTCGCCGGCCTGGCCGTGGAGGTACACGCCAAACGCCGCCGCTTGCACGGCGTCCAGGCCTTGGGCGAGCAGCCCGGCGATCAGGCCGGTCAACACGTCCCCTGCGCCCCCGGTAGCCATGCCGGGGTGCCCGGTGACGTTGACGAACACGCGGCCGTCCGGGGCCGCTACGACGGTGCGCGCGCCTTTCAGCACGAGCGTGACGCCGTGCTGAACCGCATAGCTGCGCGCCAGCCCGATGCGGTCCCGCTGCACCTCGGCCGTGGAGAGGCCGGCCAGCCGGGCCATTTCGCCGGGATGCGGCGTCAGAATCGTCGCCGCCTCCCGGCGCGGCCACGCCGCCGGCGCACCTGCGGCGGCGAGGATGTTCAGGGCGTCCGCGTCCACCACCAGGGGACGCGGGGCGCCCTCCCACACGGCGCGCAGGAAGCCGTCCTCGCCCGGGAAGCGGCCGAGCCCCGGGCCGATGGCGAGCACGTCGCGCGCCGCCTCCAGCAGCCGCAGCAGCTCGGATGCGGCTGCGGCGTTCCAGGCGCCGGCTTCGCCGCCGGCCGGCGCCAGCATCAGCTCGGGCACGGCCCCGAGCACCTGCGGCAGCAGCGCCTCCGGCAGCGCCCACGTGACGAGGCCGCTGCCGGCGCGGAGCGCGGCTTTGGCGGCCAGCAGGCCGGCGCCGCTCATCGTCAGGCTGCCTGCCGCCAGCAGCACGTGCCCGTACGTGCCCTTGTGCCCGTCGGCGTCGCGCCGCCGCCCCGGGTCCACCCCAAGCTCACCGCGCAGTGCCTCCTCGGTGAGCAGCACCCCGGCTTCCGCCATGCCCGGCGGAAGCGCGCGGGGAATGCCGATATAGCGGACGATCACGTCCCCCGCGGCCTTTGCGCCCGGATATTGCGTCAGCCCCGCCTTCAAGAAGGCGAGACAGACGGTGATCCGGGCCTGAATGCACGGGTCGTGGACTGCGCCGGTATCGGCATCCAGCCCGCTGGGGATGTCGGCTGCCACGATTGGCAGCCGGCTCTCATTCGCCTCCCGAATCAGGGAGGCGTAGGCCCCCCGGGGCGCTCCCTTCGCCCCGGTGCCCAGCAACGCGTCCACGATCCCCGTCACCCCGCGGGATCGGGCCGCCGCCACCGCGCCGGGCGTGTACACCTCGCCCGGCAGCCCCAGCGCTGCAGCGATTGCATGCTGCAGCGCGGCTTCACCGCTGAGTCGCTCCGGCTCCTCGGCGTACAGCAGGCTCACCCGCACGCCTGCATCTGCAAGATGGCGCGCGCACACCAGGCCGTCGCCGCCGTTATTTCCCTTACCGATGAGAATCAGCCAATGTTCCTCCTCCGGCGAGCCGCCTAAATCCCGGTCCCAGCTGTCCAATCCAGCTGGCCGCTCGCGAATCGTCTCCTCGGAATACTCCGGAAGCCGCCCTTCCCGCCGCTGCCGGCAAAAGAACAGCACTTCCTCGGCAATGGCCCGCCCGGCGTTCTCCATTAACGCGACCGCCGGAATGCCAATCTGCTCAATCGCGTAGCGGTCGATGGCACGCATTTGCTCGGATGTCACGAATTTCATTGGTTCTCCTCCCCCAACGGTTCTAATACCCTACAGTAAAACGGGTGCCGATATAATACGGGTCCTCCGCTTCGTCCAGGAGGGCTGCGGCATAATCCTCCGCCGTAATCCGGCTGTTATCTCGCTCGTCAACGACCAAGCGGTCTAACCCTAAACGGAACATCCCGGTGCGCTTCCCCGGCTCGATCAGCGCCGGCGGGCTTAATACCGTCCACTCCAGGTCCGACGCCCGGTAAAGGTTCAGAGCCTCTTCGTGAGCCCGGGCCAACGGCCGTACCTCCTCCGGGAACTCGGGCGTATCCATCAACCGCACACCTGGAGCAACTTCCAAACCGCCGGCTCCGCCAACCGCGATCAGACGGCGGACGCCGCCGCGCTTCACGCCTTCGATCAGCGATCGCGTGGCTTCCAGCATCTCGTCCTCCTCCCCGAAGCGCGGCCCATACGCGCTAATGACCAAGTCTTGTCCTTGGACGAGCCGGGCGATGGAATCGGGGACCAAAATATCCCCTTCCCTCAAGCTCAAATGCCCGGCCCGCTTGGAATCTGTCGGCACGAGGTCAGGTAACCCCGCCTCGGCCGCCCGCGCCGGATCTCTAACTACTGCTGTCACGTCATGACCGCGTTGCAGCGCTTCCGCCGCAATTCTTTTTCCAATCATGCCCGTTGCGCCAAATAATACGATCTTCATCTATCGGTTCGCCCTTTCTTCGCTGTTGGATGGGATTCCCAAGCTTTGCTGCTTACATTATAATTATCCTTCCCCCGCAAGTCCAAAAACAAAAGGGCCTCTTCCGCTCTGCAAAGCGATCAGAAAGCCCCAGATCCTGCTGATTCCTTAGCCCGCCTTTCCTATTACGAAGCTCAAGATCAAGATGATCAACACAATCGCCGTAATCACCACGTAACGGTAGTCCTTCTCTACCCAGAACAAAAAGAGGGAGATGAACACGCGAAACACCGGCGTTAAAATGAGCAGCAGCAAACCGGTCTGGATGATCGCCACTGACTTCAAGGCCAGCAACCCGGACATGATCGCACCAAAGTTGGTGGGGTACGTATCCCCCGGGTACCCGCTGTCGCCTGTGATCAAAAACTGGATGAGTCCAATCACGATCACAGCAGCCGCGAGCATGACGCCAACCCGGAGCATTTTGCTGATGGCCGTTTCGATCTCAAAGGTGCGATTTTGCGTTGTCTCGTTAGGGTCGCCCATGTCAGCCCCTCCATCCTTGATAGATCATTTGGAACGCTACGTATACCATGACGGGAATAAACAGCTTGCGAATCGTTTTACTTTTCATGCGCTGCATCAAGCGCGAACCGACGGTGGCTCCGATCAACACGCCCAAGGCAACGGGAGCGGATATTACCGGAATAATGTCCCCGCGGAGCAAATAGATCCCTGCACTAGCCGCCGCCGTAACGCCCATCATAAAATTGCTGGTCGCACTCGACACCTTCAGCGGCATTTTCATAAACACGTCCATCGCCATCACTTTAAAGCTCCCGCTGCCAATGCCGAGCAGCCCGGAAATAACGCCCGCACCGTACATGACTCCAAAGCCTTCATAGACGCGGTCTACGTTATAGGCCACGGTTTTGCCCAGCGCCTTGTCATAATACTCCCCTTGCAGCCCCAGCTTTTGGGCTACCGGATGCAGCGGAACGTTTTCCGGCACCTCTTGTTTGCTTTTTTTGATCATGGCATAGGCCGAGTAGAGCAGCAGCAAGGCAAAAATAAAATACAAAAACTGCGGGGCTATCCAAGCCCCGATAAACGCTCCGGTAATCGCCCCGACCGTCGTGGCGATCTCCAGAAACATACCGACCCGCAAATTGGTGATCCGATCGCGAATATACGCCACCGCCGATCCGCTTGAAGTGGCGATGACGGAAATGATGCTTGCCCCAATGGCATGGTTAATGTCCACGCCAAACAGCAGTGTCAGCGCGGGGGTCACGATAATTCCGCCGCCCAGTCCAAGAATCGAACCCACGACCCCTGCCAGAATCGCGATCATAAAAATTTCAATGACTGTTGTAGTCACTCCGATGGCATCTCCTTTGCCCTTTTCTCACCGGAGGGCTCCATCCGTTGCAAGCCTTCCCATGCTCCATGTTATCGTTGTCTCCAATACATCCCAAGTCCGCCAGGAGCGGTATATTCAAAGCCGAAACGCCGGTACAACTTATCTGCTGGCACATCCGCGATCAGGCTGACATAGGTTTGAGGCTGTGCCTGTTGCTCCAGAAACCTCATAATTTCGCTCATGATCCTTGTGCCAAGGCCTTTGCCTTGAAGATCCGGGCGTACGGCAATGTCCACCACCTGCAAAAAGCAGCCGCCATCGCCCACAACTCTTCCCATCCCCGCTAATCCTGCTTCATCATATAACGAGACGGCGAAGATGGAGTTTCTTAGGCCAATCTCTGCTCCTTCCGCGCTGCGCGGACTCATTCCCGCACGTTCACGAAGCCTCAGATAATCCGCAACTTCAGGCGCTTCGTATCGGATCTTCACCTCTGCCGCAGGATGTCCATTCCTCCCCGCACCGGGTTGTCCATTCATGTCTGCCCCGGGTTGTTCATTCATACCGTTTCCCTCCGCCCGCTGATTTTTTGTGTAAGTTTTCACCAATTTTCAAGTATAACATATTTTCAAAACTCCTGACTCAAGCTTGAATCCGAACGCCTCCTGTGCAATAGTGAAAGGAGGAATATGGAAAGGGTGATCATCGTGTCACTGTCGGAATGGGTTACCTGGCTACAGAGCCCTGATCATGCCGCGCTGGCTGCCTTTCTGGCATTGTCTGCGTTCCTTGCAATTTATATTACCTCACGCAACCAAATGGCTCGGGATGAGCGAATCCGGCTGGATTACGTCAACTCGACCTTGGAACGCTATGCGGCGGCTGCAGGATCGTTGATGTCTGCAACGGAATCCGCTTCGTCAACGCCCGCGGACCCCAGCGCCCTGCGGGACAAGCTGCTGGCTAGCCGGGCTGCGCCTTATGTCAGTGAAAATGTGCTCGCGCAAATCGCCGCTTACATCGAGGACGACGACGCCTCCCGGCTGCCTCTGCTGCTGAGAACCATCGAGCGGGAAAGCGAGACGCTGATCGCCGAACGGGACAAGCTCCTCCGCCACATGGAAGGGCCTGGCTGGGGGAGCTGGCTATGGCGTATGTTTCGCCCCGTTTTGCCAGGAGTACTCGCCGCCGCCTTCTTTATCTCGCTGCTATGGTTGTGGCGCTTGCTGGACACCAGTCTATCCGGCGCTGAAGAAAGCGGAAACGCGTGGGAGCTGGCGATCGGATGGATGCAACTGACCTCAAGTTGGTTTGCGCTGCTAACGCTTTCCCTGGCCGTGTTGGGCGGACGGAACCGGCATGTTAATGCGGTACCGGCTCGGTTGCTCGGCGCCGTGATCGCCGTGTTGGCTGTCGGACATTGGGCTGCTTCATGGCTGGCCCCATATCTGCTCGGGGCCCAGCTGCTCCTGTTTCTCGGCGGATTTCGCCTCAACAGCCGCAAACCGAGGAGGGCCCGTCCGTATGTCGGCCATGATCCGCTGCCGATGACCCCGCAGGCTTCAGACGGCGTCTCCTCCGAAGCCGTGCAGTCGCTAAGTCCTAAGGGCGGCGAGGGCGAAACGACGCAATAAACGCCAACAACCCCGATTCCTTGAGGCGGGACAGGCCTTCGGCCTGACCGCCCGGAATCGGGGTTGTTTTTTAAATTAGGGTGATGTTTCTGATGTTAATGATTCCTGTAGAGACAGGCACCCGGCCCGCTTAACCTTAACGCTGTCTAGATTCACGTAAAGGTTTGGCCGTATGACGGGAAGCTCCGGCAGCCCTGGAGGCATTGCCCGGGTTCAACTCGTAACGTCTGCGCTCCGTACGTTCCATTTGCACGATTTGACCTTCATGGACAACGATGTTTAACGAACCGAATTCCATGCCGCTCAGCAGCTCCGCAATCCGTTCCAGCCAAATTTCATCGACTTGCAATGGTTTCGCCATCCCCCTACCCCTCCCCTGGTTTAGGTATATAGGTAAATTAACAGTTCACGCTGGTATTCACACTTCTAACGGAACCTAGCACCGTTATTTGTACGTTTCGCGGGTGGTTTTAATGCTAACGGAACGAGAAGACCTTATTTCGAGCAATTTCTGTTCTCTCTCTACTTTTTCGGGCCATAAGGTCACTTGGTTCCGTTACAGTGGGAAATGTCCGGGAAATCGGCGAATAAGGGCGTTACGTTCCGTTAAAAGCTCCGCCCCGGAAGCCATCCCTCATCTCACCCAGCAGACTCTCCCCGCTGTAACTCTCCCCAGCTCCGCCTGCGCAACCGGCGCATCTCTGGTCCTTTCTAGCCTCGGTCTCCCTAATGGCTGCTCTTGCGAGTGAACCAGCCTTTGAGCAGCAGGGTCACCAGCGCCAGCAGCAATAACAGGGATGCCACGGCAAACGACGCAGAAAATTGGTACTCGTTATACAAAATCTCCACGTGCAACGGCAAGGTGTTCGTTTCTCCCCGGATATGGCCCGAGACGACGGAAACCGCGCCGAATTCTCCCATCGCTCGCGCATTACACAGAACAATGCCGTACAATAGACCCCATTTGATGTTCGGCAGCGTGACCTTCCAGAAGATCCGGAACCCCCGCGCTCCCAACGTGATAGCAGCTTCTTCTTCCTGCTGCCCCTGGTCCTCCATCAGCGGAATGAGCTCACGGGCAACAAACGGGAAAGTCACGAACAACGTCGCCAGGATGATGCCCGGCAGGGCAAAAATAATCGAGATATGATGCTCCTCCAGCCACGGTCCGAACCACCCGTGCGAGCCATAAACCAGCACGTAGATTAGACCGCCAATGACCGGCGATACGGCAAACGGCAAGTCGATTAAGGTGACCAATACCTGCTTGCCGCGAAATTTAAATTTGGTGACCGCCCAAGCGGCAGCCACTCCAAAGATCGTATTCAACGGGACGGTAATCACAGCGACGAGCAGCGTCAGCCGCAATGCGGATAATGCATCCGGGTCACGGATGGCTGCGATGTAGACGTCCCAACCTTTCTTGAGCGCCTCCGTCAGGACGACGGCAAGCGGCAATACGATGAGCCACAGCAGGACCAGTACGGCTGCTGTGATCAGCACCCACTTGATGACGCCCGAGCCTTGGCCCACCTGCTTCCGCGGGGCCGTCGGCTTGCTTGCAGCTAATGGCACAGAACCAGCCATCCTCTTCCCTCCCTATCGATTGCGATTGGCGTTTTTCGAGCGTTCTCCATCTCCTAGCGTGCGGTCTTGCGAATCCGACGTTGCAACGTGTTGATGAGCAGCAGCAGCACAAACGAGATGAGCAACAGCATCAGTGCAACTGCCGTCGCTCCGGCGTAGTCGAATTGCTCCAGCTTCGACATGATCAGCAGCGGGGCGATTTCCGTCTTCATCGGCATATTGCCGGAGATGAAGACCACGGAGCCGTATTCGCCGATGCCGCGAGCAAACGCGAGCGCAAACCCCGTTAGAAGCGGTGGCAGAAGCTCCGGCAGCACGACCTGGCGGAAGGTGCGGAAGCGGCTTGCCCCAAGGGTAGCTGCCGCCTCCTCCACTTCGGCATCCAGGTCCTGCAGCACCGGCTGTACGGTGCGCACCACAAACGGAATGCCGATAAACATCAGCGCAAGCGTGATGCCCGCCGGTGTAAAGGCGATGCGAATCCCCAGCGGTTCGAACAAGGAACCGATCCAGCCGTTGGCTGAGTAGATCGCAGTCAGGGAAACCCCAGCCACCGCCGTCGGCAGGGCAAAAGGAAGGTCGATCATCGCATCAAAAATATGTTTGCCGGGAAAATCGTACCGGACCAGCACCCAGGCCAGCAACAGCCCAAGCACCGCATCGATCAGTCCGGCCACCGCCGCGGTCACAAAGCTTACTCGGTATGAAGCAAGCACGCGCGGGTCGGTGGCGATATCCCAAAACTTCTCCCAGGTTAGTCCTGTAGAATTGAGCAGCAAGGCGGAAAGCGGGATGAGCACGATTAGGCTGAGGTACAGCACGCTAAATCCCATCGTCAGCCCGAAACCAGGCAGAACGCCGCGCTTTGCAGTGCTACTGTGCATAGTCTTCGCCTCCGATTCGTTACGGTCGGTTCGTATTATTGCGGTAGGTAAATTTGGTTAAAGATGCCGCCGTCATTAAAATGCTTCGCCTGGGCTTCTGCCCATCCGCCAAATTCCTCGATTGTAAACAGCTTGATCTCCGGGAATTTGTCGGCATACTCCGCCTTAACGCTGTCCAGCGTTGGACGATAGTAATTATCCGCAGCGATCTTCTGTCCTTCTTCCGAATACAGGTACTGCAAATAAGCTTCAGCCACTTCGCGGGTGCCGTTAGCATCTGCATTTTTGTCGACCACGGCAACCGGCGGTTCGGCCAGTATGCTCTCCGACGGATAGACGATATCGAACTTATCCGGCCCCAGCTCCTTCACGGACAACCAGGCTTCGTTCTCCCAAGCCAGCAGCACGTCGCCAAGTCCGCGTTCTACGAACGTCGTTGTAGCGCCGCGCGCCCCGCTGTCGAGAACCGGAACATGCTTGAACAGCTCTTGCACGAACTCCCGTGCTTTCGTCTCGTCGTTATTGTTTTGGTGCAGCGCATATCCCCAAGCCGCCAGGTAATTCCACCGCGCCCCGCCGGAGGTTTGCGGGTTAGGCGTGATCACCTCAACGCCATCCTTGATCAGATCGTTCCAATCCTTAATGTCTTTGGGGTTGCCTTTACGAACCAGGAATACGATCGTAGAAGTGTAGGGCGAGCTGTTATATTCGAACTTTTGCTGCCAACCTTCATTAATCAGCCCGGTTTCCGCAATGGCGTCAATGTCGTATCCCAACGCCAGAGTTACCACGTCGGCCTTCAACCCGTCAATGACAGCCCGGCTTTGCTTGCCTGACCCGCCATGCGACTGCTTAATGGTGACCTTCTGTCCTTTTTCTTTCTCCCAATATGCCGCAAAGGCCTTGTTATAATTTTCGTATAATTCCCGGGTTGGGTCGTAGGATACGTTCAGCAGCTCCACCGCTTTGGGCTTCTCCCCGCCGCCGGAATTGCCGGCTGCCGCGCTGGCCGCATCGTTGCCGCCGCTCGTGTTGGACGAGCAAGCTGCCAGAACCCCAATCATCATTAATGCCAGACTCACTAGAACCCCTTGCTTCAACCTTCTGTTCATCGTATCACTCCCCATACTCTTTTCTCGCTTTACTAGGGCAGGGCAGATCTCCACCACAGCAACCCATTGGACAATGGAAAACGGAGAAACGCCCCACCCCCAACGGTCAAACCGAGCCACTACCCGTGTCTGCCAAGGCAAGTAGAGCGTTCCTCCGTCCGTACGGTGAGAACATTTTTAATTATTCCTACCTGTTTAGTATGCTATGGTGTTATTTTAAATGGGCCAGCCCAGAAATGTCAAACCTTTTTATACAAAAAAAGCAATTTATTTATAAGCCTGCCTTATAGCCGGCACCTACTGCAGCGTAAACAGCGGATCTTCTTCCTCGCCAATCGGATAGGAGGCTACTCAATAATTGAGCAGTCGACCTTCCACTCCACCGTACGTACCGTTCGGTATACGGCGGTTCAACCGCTTGAGTGCAGTTGGCGTAATCATGTTACGACAGCACTGTATGCAACTAAAGAGGGGTGACGGGCGCACATGCAAAAACACCCGAAGACCGGCAAATGCTGGCCTTCGGGTGTCTGGGTCGGATCCTCGTCCGCTTAGATGTTCTTACTATCTAATTTCTAATTTGGCGTACCCGCCGCAAAGTTCACCGGCAGCGGTTCGATGCAGGAAGGTTTGCTGATCTTCAAGCTATGCTCCGCCGGTGTCAGACTGCCGCTGTTGGGATCTCGCCGCAGGGCGGCGATATTGCCGCTGTACTGATTGGCCACCAACACATAGTCCTCCAGGACGGCGAAGTTCCGCGGCCAACTGCCTCCCACACTCGTCCATTCCGGGTCTACGAGATGACCGGTGTGCTCATCGATACGGAAACGTACAATGCTGTCATGTCCGCGGTTCGATCCGTAGACGTAACGTCCATCCGGCGAGAAGTGGATATCAGCCGGGTAGTTCTCCCCTTGGAAATCATCCGGCAGCGAGCTGGCGTGCTGGATCGCTTCAAGCCGTCCCTCCACAGGATCGAACGTATACGCCGTCATCGTGTTGTTCAACTCGTTCATGCCGTACGCAAACTGTTCTGATGGATGGAGCACGAAATGCCGTGGACCTGCCCCGGGCGGCAAGTGGGTTACGCCATGCTTAAAGAGCCGCCCGCACTCCAACCGATAGATCACAATCTGGTCCGTCCCCAAGTCGGAGACAAAGGCGAACCGACCATCATGGCTAGGCACAATGCTGTGAGCATGAGCCGACTCCTGGCGCTCCTGGTTAACGCTGCTGCCTTCATGTTGGATCAGGGCAGTCATTTCCCCTAATGCCCCATCCGGTTCCAGTGTAAAGGCATTCACATGCCCGCTGGAATAGTTAGCGACCAGCAAAAATGCATCCCGCCCCCACTTCAAAGCCAGATGGCACGGGTCGGCCCCCAGCGTTGCCCGTTCGCTGTGCAGCATCGCCAGCTTCCCATCCTTCGGATCAACCGTAAATCCAGCGACCTGCCCTTCAGTCTGCTCACTTACCGCATACAATCGCATCCCCTGTGGATCGAAGATCACGAAGGAAGGGTTGGTAAGACCCGCAGTCTCGTGGATAACCCGCATTTCGCCGGTGTCCCTCTGCAGCTCACAGAGATAAATTCCCGGCTCCCCGCGATCGGCATAGGAACCTACAAAAAAGTACCAGTGCTGCCTCGCTTCCTTGCTCACCGATTTCTCTTCCCTTTCTTTCTCAAATTTATCCATCATCTGCTTCACTTCAGACAATGGAAGCCGATCAAAAAACATCTCCACCTGTTTCTCTGCCCCGCTGTAGATTTGGTTCATCACGGCAGGGATGTTCGAGGAAATATTACAGGAAGAGCATTCACTGCCGGAACACCAGTTGGGTTGCAGCGATCCTTGAGCGAAGATGCGATACAAGTCGCCGAGGGACACGTGCGAAAGCTCGCACTTTAGCATATACCCGCCGCGGGCTCCTTCCTTTGTCGTTACGAGGTCATGGCGGCGCAGCAGGCTGAGTACCTTACGTACGCGGGCTGGATGGGTCGCAACGCTGCTAGCGATCTGTTCGCTATTGGCCATGCGATCCTGCTTGGAATCTAAATACAACAAGCAATGAACGGCGACTGTTAATTCACTATTCATCTTCCTTCTTCCCCTTCCCATACCAAGTTTGAAACAAGTGCAGACGAGTATGTTATAATGTTCTCGCGAATCGCTGTTCGCTAGTCACGTTATATCATTATCGCTAATTACTCATTGCTAATAACTCAACACATACATACTATACACTACACTTATAGAAAGGGAACCTCTATGAACCTAATGAATCCCTCGTATATGCAAATCGCCTTTACTGTTGGTGCGATGGCCATGGCCGTCGCTGTTCTGTTTATCCGTCTGAAAGCCAGTCGTCGACCTGTCACGGTGAAGAAAATCATTATCCCGCCGCTCGGAATGACAACCGGTCTTTTCATGTTCGTTGTACCGGAGACGCATATTCCAATTCTGTGGGGCATAATTGCCTTTGCTTTCGGCTGGCTTCTTTTTTCTTATCCGTTGATTCGGACAACCAAGTTCGAGAACATCGGCGGCGAAATTTACGCGGAACGTTCCCGCAGCTTTATCTTCATTCTGATTGGTCTGCTAGTTGTCCGTCTCCTGCTGCATGAGGCTGTAGAACAATACGTCTCCGTCATGCAAACCGCAGCGCTGTTCTTCCTGCTCGCTTATGGCATGATCATTCGCTGGCGGCTGTTTATGCTCAAGCAGTACCGGGCAATGACCGAGAGCTCCACTGCCTCCTGAACCGTAAGTGGTTCAGGAGCAGCCTCCCTTCACAATCGCTCGATTGCGCCCCGCTGCCTTCGCTTGATACAGACAACCGTCGGCATGGCGGATCAATTCCTCCGACGTCATCGGTTCGTGCGGGCACAAGGAGTAACCTCCCATACTGATCGTGACGCAGTTGTCCACTTTCGACCTGTGGTGTTCGATCGCCAAGGCAGCCACCTCTCCCCGCAGCCGTTCCGCCAACTCTAACGTTTGCTGCGCATGGTGACCGGCCAGGATCACGACAAACTCCTCACCGCCGTATCTGGCCGCAAACCCGCGTTCCCGCTTCGCCGCAGCATAGATCGTTTGTGCAACCTTTTTGAGAACCTGATCCCCAGCTTGATGTCCGTAATAATCATTATAGTCTTTAAAATAATCAATATCTATCATGAGCAGCGATAGCGCGTTGCTTCGTTCCTCGGGAGTTTGCAATTCCCTATCGAGGATCTCATCCAATCTCCGCCGGTTAGGGATTTCTGTCAACCCGTCCAGATTGGTTAACCGAAGCAGCTGTTCGTTAGCCACCTCAAGCTGCTCCTCCGATTCGATCAACTGCCGATGCTGCTCCGACAGTCGGATGAATAAACGATTCACCTCGTTAACAATCGCACAGAGCACAATGGTGGCCGAGATCAGGGAATTGATTTTAGCCACATACCATCCAAGCGTGAAGCGCATGCCGGCCCATAACTCCAGCGTAACCTCCATCAGCAAGGCTAACATTGCCACAGACAGCCACAAGTGCAGCACCGACTGCCTCTTTACTCTCACCCTTAACACTAACAATGCGTACATATTAAGAGCCCATAGGATCGGGCCAATCATTGAATTTTTGAGTTGCCATAAATCATTATTATAAAAAAGACCCGGCAGCCTCTGAACAGCAAGCATTGAAGCTTTATATGAAAAAAATACAAGGAACAAGGTAAGGACAATGCCTGCCGTGCCAGATCGAACGATCTGCTTCTTCGACTTTAAGGGAGCAGACCACTTTCGACCTACAAAAGCATATCCCCAGATCCCCAGGGTAATTCCCACATGCCACATCACCCACACCCATCCCGCCGTTTGCTCCTTAATCGCTTCAACATCCGCGATGTTGATGAAGAGACTCGGAAAGGTCAAGACGTACAAGAGTGACATGAAACAACCGAACAAATAAGTGCAGAAGATAACTAGCAAAGCCGGTAGACCGGAAGCTCGGTACTGACTATACATGGTAATGGCGGTTAACAAATTGCCAAAAATAATGCAGCCAACAATGGCCGATAAATATTGATCTTTATGTGGAAGTTCAATCATTCCAAACGGTAATGTAATCAACGACACGACGGTAATGAAAACTGAGAGGATGATCGCCCACTTTCGCTGCCTTGGGCTGTAGGGGATGTCAAGTGCCACTTTATACTTTACGCGCATCAACGCCCTCCTGCTTGTCGAAACATGTCATAATTAAACATATTCGATTTTAGATAGGGATGCAATCCTTTTCTTAGGTAGCTCCTCACTTTAGCAAAGGGCATAAAAAAGCCGCATTCGCGAAAGGCGAACACGGCTGCGTTTGCTTAGGTCACTGGTCCCATGAAAGGGTACAAACGCCTAAGCCTTCTTGGCCGACGATCTTTGATCGGAGCTTGGATTGCTCAGTTGAGGGAGCATGCGCATCCCCATGACCATCTCGGACGAGCAGAGCGGACATACGGGGCTATAATCAAAGGTGAAATTGTCCCGCATCCACCCGTTGCAGTCATCGCTAGTGCAGGTCCATACCGGCGTATTTTCCTCAGGAATTTCTTCTAACGTCTTTTTACGGTAGTTCATAAAATTCCCCTCCTCTTCAAGGTGAACGTTCCAACCAGGTGCATTGATGATTTTGTTGTAGTGTTATATGTATCATCAGAAGCGGACTTCTGAAGAATTAACCTCATTAATGATCTTTGCGAAGAAAAACTGCCCTTAATGCGAGCACGCATTAAGAGCAGTTTCTAACTAGCTTACAGTTTTACAACGTTCTCGGCTTGAGGGCCGCGGTTGCCTTGAACCACGTTGAATTGTACGCGTTGGCCTTCGTCGAGGGTTTTGAAGCCTTCGCCAGTGATCGCGCTGAAATGAACGAATACGTCATTTCCGCCTTCCACTTCGATGAAGCCAAAACCTTTCTCAGCGTTAAACCATTTTACTGTTCCAGTTTCCATGGGAGAATACCTCCTGTTTAAGATTAACATGATTCATTTTTTTAACAGAAGTCGTTCAAATAAAGGCTGACCCTTATTGAACATGCACCACTTGTATAAAAAAAATTCACACATTGAAAAAAGTTCCAGTTTTAAAAAAGTGACACCCTTTTCAATGCGTGAATGATATCTTCTTTCAAAAACATGATTTGATCTCATTATAGCCTTTTGCCAGATAAAAAGCAAATCCCCTGTTTTTTCAAGCCTACCGGAAAGACTGGACAAATCTAACTACTGAAAACTATAATGACAGATGTAATCTGCAGTCATATTGTTCAGGGGTGCTGGAATTGGCCGGCTGAGAGTGTATCCCTCCAAGATACTGACCCTTCAACCTGATCTGGATAATGCCAGCGTAGGGAGCCATACCATGGTGATGAACTTATTTTACATGTCATTTCCATTGCCTATCGCGTCCCGGATCCGGGACGTTTTTTTGTATCCGGAAGTTGGAAGTTACGCTTAAGGACGCACATCCAGGGTTATACCAAGAACAAGCTGCGGAAATTTACACCAACGAAGGAGAGTCGGAGTCGTGAAAGTTCAAGTACGTACCGCACTGGCCATATTTCTTGGTTGCTTGCTGCTGGTATTGTCCGCCTGCGGCGGAGCGAATGGGAATCGTGCCGGGACAGCGGAAGGCGGAAACCAAGGCGGACAAAATACCGAAGCCGCCGCACCCAATCAAGCCTCTAATGCAGAGCTGCAACATGTGAAAGTCGTGCTCGACTGGAGCCCTAACACGAACCATACCGGGCTTTACGTCGCCAAGGATCAAGGCTATTTCGCCGAGGAAGGACTGCATGTGGACATCCTCCTGCCTGGTTCCGGCGGCGCCGAAGCGATGGTGGCCGCAGGAGAGGTGCCGTTTGGCGTCAGCGTGCAAGAGAACGTGACGCAAAGCCGAATCCAAGGCGTCCCGCTCGTCTCGATTGCCGCGATCATTCAGCACAATACGTCCGGCTTCGCTGCCCCTGTCGAGAAGAACATCAAGTCGCCGCGGGACTTCGAGGGCAAAGCCTACGGCGGCTGGGGTTCACCGGTGGAACAAGCGGTGATCCAATCGATCATGGATCTGCAAGGCGCTGATGTCAACAAGGTGAAGTTCATTAACATCGGGGATGCCGATTATTTTACAGCGGTAAAACGGGATATTGATTTTGCCTGGATTTTCTACGCCTGGACGGGTGTTGAGGCCGAGCTGCGAGGCGAGCCGCTGGACATGTTGTATGTCAAAGATTTCTCCGAGAAGCTGGACTACTACACACCAGTACTCGTGACGAACGAGAAGACAATCCAGGATAACCCTGAGCTCGTAAAAGCTTTTATGCGGGCTGTGACGAAAGGTTATCAGTATGCGATTGACCATCCAGAGGAAGCGGCGCAAATCCTGCTGAAAGCTGTACCGGAGCTCGACAAAGACCTGGTGGTGGCCAGTCAAAAATGGCTCAGCCCGAAATACAAGGACGATGCTCCGCGCTGGGGCGAGCAGAAGAAAGAAGTGTGGCAAAACTACTCCGATTGGATGTTTGAACGCAAGCTCCTGGAGAAACCGCTTGATGTGGATGCCGCTTTTACCAACGAGTTTTTGCCAAGCGAATAACTACCTTTAATAATTCTTTAATGCCAAAACTCCTATTCGAAAGGATGAACTTACCCATGCCAAACGCGTTATTAAGCATTCAAATCATTCCGAAAACGCCTAACGGTGAAGACGTCATTCCCTATGTAGACCGAGCCATTGAAGTTATTCAAGCTTCCGGCGTCAAATATCAGGTGAATCCCCTGGAGACGACCATGGAGGGGGATCTCGACGAGCTGCTGACCATCGTGAAGAAAATGAATGAAGCCGTCATTGAATTCGGCAGCACGGGCATCATTTCGCAAATTAAAATTTCCTACAATCCCGAAGGCGTCAGCATGGATAAGCTGATCGAAAAATATCGGCCATGAATCTCCGCAGCCTTTGGCACAGCATATGGCCGCCCCTCGTGGCGGTCATCTTGTTTTTACTGATCTGGCAAGGCGCGACCGCCTGGTTCCACATCGAGAAATGGATTCTCCCCAGCCCGGTAGATATCGGTCGTGAAGCAGCTGCCGGTGCGGCCAGCTTGGGGGAACATACTTTAGCAACGCTGCGGCTGATGCTGATCGGTTTTGCCATCGGGACGCTTGTCGGCCTGCTGACGGCGTTTGTTCTGCATTATGTCCCGTTTCTGAAGGCATCGCTGTATCCGCTCATCATCTTAAGTCAAAACGTGCCCACCATTGCGTTGGCGCCACTGCTGATGATCTGGTTCGGCTTTGGCATCCTGCCGAAGATTATCGTCATTACGCTCGTCTGCTTCTTCCCTGTCGCCGTGGCAGCCATGGACGGACTTAACCGCACGGACCGGGCGATGCTTGATTATATGCGAATGATTGGTGCATCCAAGGCGGATATTTTCCGCAAGCTGGAGGTGCCCTATGCGATCCCCTCGATCATGTCCGGGGTGAAAATCGCCGCAACTTACAGCGTGATGGGGGCGGTCATTGCCGAATGGATTGGCGCAGACAAAGGCATTGGCTACTATATGATGCTGCAGAAGGCATCGTTCCGCACGGATAAGATCTTTGTCGCCATCGCCATCATCGTGGCCATCAGCCTGGCGATGTTCGCCTGTGTTGCATTGTTGGAAAAATGGCTTGTCCGCTATAAACCGGCGAACGACCGGAGATAGAGAAGCGAACGGAAAGGAAGGCTTGGTTTATGAGCGAAGCATCTACACCCAAAGATAACGCCACCCCCGCGTTGGAGGTTCGGCAGATTCATAAAACGTTCCGCGACCGGCGCCGGGAGGTTCCGGTGCTGCAGGACATTTCACTGCGAGTACCGGCCGGTGAATTCGTGTCGATCATCGGCCCCTCTGGCTGCGGCAAAAGCACGCTGTTCCACGTCATCGGCGGTCTGACCGCGCCGGATCAAGGCGAGGTGCTCCTTCAGGGACGCCCGGTCACCGGACAGCGCGGACATATCAGTTACGTGCCGCAGCAGCCTGCGTTGTTCCCTTGGCGGACGATCGAGGAGAATGTTGTGTTGGCGCAGGAAATCGCCGGAGCCGGAAAGCAGAGCTCCCGTGCGGAAATTCAGCATTGGCTCGAAAAAGCGGGGTTACGCGGATTTGAACGAGCTTATCCTCATATGTTGTCCGGCGGTATGCAGCAGCGGGCTTCGTTCCTTCGGGGACTGCTCGCCCCTCAGGAAGTCATGTGCCTGGACGAGCCGTTTAGTGCGCTCGACGCCCTGACACGCAGTGAAATGCAGCGCTGGCTGCTGGATATTTGGGAAGAGAACAAGCGCTCCGTCCTGATGATTACGCACAGCATCGAAGAGGCGCTCATGCTCTCGGACACGATCGTTTTGTTTACGAACCGGCCGGCCCATGTGCTGCACACCATCCAGGTGCCGTTTCCCCGGCCGCGGCGTGAGGAAATGCTGGAGGACCCCGATTTTATGCGATTAAAACGGGAGATTGCGGCGATGATGGCGGCGGAGCAGCGCAAAATAGCAGCAGGAGGAGTCTGAAATAGACTTCCCCCTGCTATCAACGTTCCATTGCCACCTCGGTAACCTCCACCTGATCCACATCCAGCATCAGTTCGACCCATCGCCGCAGGTGCTGGGCTTCCCCAGCGACGGCAATGAGCCAAGTCACCGATTCAATGGATTCTAAATGCCCTGCCGGATCTGAGAGATTCGGCATCCGGTCAAGCACCTGCTCATAGGCGCTTAACTTCATGTCAATCAGCCGGAATCGCTCCAGCTTCTGTGTACAATCGGGAATTAAGGTCACGCGCAGGTAGAGCAAAGTCCTCCCTGTCCGGTTGGCTTCCTCCAGTTCCTCCGGAGTAACGGGACGGCTCCAGGACCTTTTTTCCATGTCCATTCCCCCTGATATCCGCTGATTACATAATGGAGTAAATATTCAGCATTTCATCGGAAAGCTCCATTAACGCATCCACTACTTCCGGATCGAATTGGGTCTCACGATGTTGGTGCAATTCCAGCTTGGCTTCAGCCATAGTCAGCTTCCGTTCCCGGTAATGCCGGTCCGATGTCATCGAATCGAAGGCGTCAACCACCGCGCAAATTCTCGCCTTATAGGGGATTTGTTTCCCCTTCAGCCCATCCGGGTACCCCGCCCCGTCCCAACGCTCATGATGCCAGCGGACGATATCCGCAATGCCCGGTCCAAACGCAGGATCCGCTTCTACCAGCTCTGCCCCGATGACCGGATGCAGCTTAATGATCCTCCACTGTATCTCCGTCAGCGGCTCCCGCTGCTCAATGATCGCGCGGGGGATCATCGTTTTGCCGATATCATGCATAAAGCACCCGCGGACCAGCATGTCCTTCTCAGCTCCGGTGATCTTCAGCGGCTCGGCGATTTTCTCTGCCAGCATAGCAACCCGTATACTATGGTGATAGGTTTCCGGATGTTTGCGCACCAGCAGGTTAAACCACTTCACGGCTTCCGGGCTATAGTCCATGTACCAATCGTCGACGAACTCATTAAAAACAGTCAACCGTTCTGCCCCCTAAAAAACCTGTGTCGTCATTCGTCTCTCCCGTTTCGGAGTCGACGTTCCTTATTTCCCGAAAGAAAAAAGTTATTTTGGCTAATAATTTGCTTAATCCCCGTTAAATTTTAACGCTTTTTACCCGATGATGATTCAGAGCAAACGGATGAAAAACAGACCATGTCGTACAATAACAATTATGCGACAAAAATTAAAGTCAACAGGAGGTCCACTACATAATATGGGTACTAATTATTTGTCCGCTGTAGCCCAGCAATTTCCGTTCCATTTATCTGTCACACAGGATTATCAGGACGAACAGATCATTCAAATGTTCCTGACGGCATGCGCCAAAGCGCCAAATACCCGCAGAAACTATTTTAGGGCCCTGGAGCATTTCAGGCAATTCCTTTCGGGAATGCGTTTTCGGGATGTGACTTGGAGGGAAATCGAAGCTTATAAAATCTACCTCACGAAGGGCTTCTACCGCGATGGCCAAAAACCGCTTGCTCCGGCCAGTGTGGCTGCATTTATCGCGCCTCTGAAGTCGTTTTATAAATGGGGAAGCGACAGCAGCATCGGCTTTTTCGATCATAATCCGGCGCAAAATGTCCGTATCCCGGCCATTGCCGTAACGAGCCGCAGACATTATCTTACCCGCAACGAGGTCGGCAAGCTGCTGGAGGCGTTGCGGCGCCAGAGCCTGAGAAATTACTTGATCGGCCTGTCTCTGGTGCTGTTGGGCCTTCGCGTGTCTGAGTTATGCGGCATCAAGTGGAAGGACTTTCATGCCGATATGCTGGAGACATCCATATGGCTCACCGTATCCCACGCAAAACGCGGAAAAACACGCGAGGTCAAAATTCCGCGAGAGCTCTGGAACATGTACCAGGAGCATGCACGCAGATTGGCGAAGGGGCATGAACCGGATCCGGAGTTGAAGCTGTTTGCAATTACGCCGCGGCAAATCGAACGAATCATTAAACAAGCAGGCATTGCGAGCGGAATTCAGAAGCAGCCGACCCCCCACTGGTTAAGACATACCAACGCGACGCTGGCATTACTGCAGGGCGCCTCGCTGCAGCAGGTTCAGGAAAGCTTGGGGCACTCCCATATCAACACGACCCAGCGCTATCTGCACACCGTCGAGCAAATAAAGAAGGCGGCTCCCGACTTCGTGCAGGACAGTTTGATGGAATTTATGTGATTTTTCTATTTTTTTAGTGCTATTTATCTATTTTTTGTGTCGAAAATAATGCAAAAATCGCTCTTTTGTCCTATAATGTAACAAGGGTTAATTACAAACCTTGCCAAATTTCGACCAGTTTTTACCTAGGGTTGTCGCATAATTGTTATTGTACGACATG
>NZ_JADQ01000059.1:0-27090 GCF_000518465.1 Paenibacillus sp. J14
GAGCTGCCCCGGATCTGCTAAAACCGGGCATGGGATGCCGAAGGGAACAGCCAGCGGGTAAGAAGCTCAGACGCGTACCGGAGAAACAGACTTAAGGAGTAGACGATGCTACTGGAGGCAGAAGGATTTCCCCGAATGGACCCTACGTTCCATTGTCCAGAGGCATACCGGAAAGTCCAGTCCCTGATGGAATTTTCAAAGAACAAGCTGGAAATTTGGAGGCTGTTTTCCATCCCCCGGGGGGATGGAAATGAACCTAAAAGAGCTTTTTAAAGATACTATACGAGGAAGGTAAAGCCATGAACTCAGCCGGAAAGAACAAGTCCTCGTCTTCCAGCAAGAAAAACGGCAAAAAAGGCGGATTCCGGCCCAAAACCCCGGAATACACCGTAGCTGCGTTGCTGCTCTCCGGCAAACTTCGCGTGGATTCCGTCCAGTTATACCGTAACGCGACCATGTTCGTCTCCTTGGTTGGCGAGTACAAAACGATCAGCAGCGACGCGAACGCCGATAAACTGCTGAATTTCCTCAATGAAAATGGGGATCTCACCATCAATGACATCATTAATGCGATGAAGAAAAAAGCGAACGACTCCTCTTAAAGCAATGCGTGTGCTACTCCTGTGAGCCTGAGTTGCTCCTAAGCCAGTTTCTTTCAGCGGTGCCAAATGAGGAATGTACGATTTGCACTTAACTATGTTTACGGGGGTTTTCCATATGGGTCAATTTGACGGGGAAGGTTTTGCCGAATGGATTGTGATCATTATTCTGGTCGTTTTATTTTTCTATGGTTCCAACAACATTGAAACGTTAACGGGCGCTCCCGCTTCGGATAACTGACGGAGGCGCCCGCTTCACACATTATGATTTCATTTGAAGACGAACCGTCTTGATTTCATACGGCGTCACGGTCAGCTCAATCGCATCTGCGGAGGACAGCTCACCGGCAGGACGTTCCATCAAGTCGGTTTCCTGCCAAGACATAACGGGCACTCCGACGTGCAACCGGACGCGGCCCCGGCCGCCCTTATATTCATGGAAACGGACGATTACGCTATCGTCGTCTTCCGCTTTTTTCACCGCATCGATCACGACGTCCACGCTGCCGCTTGTTTGAAGCAGGGAGAACGACGACGCAGGCACTGCACCCGGCGTCGCGTATACCGGCTGATTCAGGAGCGCTGCCGCTTGCACGGTACCGCCTTCGGACCAATCCCCCTCATGCGGATACAGCGCATACGTAAATTCATGCTCGCCGCGATCTGCCTGCGGGTCTGGGTACGTTGCCGACTTCAGCAGCGACAGGCGGATTACATGATCCTTAATGTCATGCCCGTACTTGCAATCATTCAGCAGACTAACCCCATAGCCGCGCTCTGACAAATCCACCCATTGATGCCCCACGGTTTCGAAGCGAGCGAAATCCCACGACGTGTTCCAATGCGTTGGACGCTTCACGTTGCCAAACTGAATGTCGTAGGTCGCTTCCGTCGCTCGGATATCCACGGGGAAAGCAACCTTGAGCAGCTGCTGACGTTCCTGCCAATCCACCCAAGTGCGGAAATCGATTCGCCGATTGTCGGCATACAGAATCATCTGCTGGCGAATCGTTGAGCTCATGTACGTCCAAGTGAAATGAACGACAGCCCGCAGCGAACCGGTATCCACCTTGCATTCCTGAAGCTGCTCGACCTCGCGCTGCTTCTCTTGGTAGAATACATCGATGTCCCAAGCCTCAAACATTTTAGGCTTATCCTCAAACACCTGCAGCACATTGCCTCGTTCACCGGATGCCAGCACCTCACGGTCGGCGATGCGGTCGAAGATTGAGATCAGCTGCCCGCGGTCGTTCCACTCGATGCGATAAATCGGCGTTTCGATCCCGTTTGGCCGAACTTTAAACGGTTCACTTGTCACCGCGGCAACGTGATCCGCTTGTACCTCCTTCTTGCGTTGAATCGTGACAAAACCTAGCGGCGGCACGTTCTCCACGCGTACCCACACCGTCGTCCCGTCGAATTCGGATTGCAGCACTTGCCCCTCCGCTTGGATCCACTGTGTTGCCTTGTCTGTGTCTTGATCTTCCAAGGCAACCAGACCGGTAAACGGCCAAGAAGACGGGTTCCACACGGTATATGTATCCCCCGCATCGCTCGTCAAAGCTTGAATGGCCTGTTCCCGGCACGACTCTAGCAGCGATTGGGCTTCGGCATACTCCTCCTTGGAGTCCCGGTATACTTCCGGAATGGACGAGCCCGGAATAATGTCGTGGAATTGATTGCGCAGGATCGTTTTCCAGCTTTCATCCAGCTTGGCTTTCGGATAAGTGTCCCACTTTCCGCCGCCCGCAAGCAACGCCTGCAAGCTAAGCAACCATTCGGTATCCCGGGACAGCAGTTCCAGCTTCCGGTTCATTTTCTTATTGTACGCCTGGCTGGTATAAGTTCCCCGGTGGTACTCCAGGTACAATTCGCCGTCCCACGTATGGACGTAACGGTCCGCCGACTCCACCGTCTCATGCAGCTTCGCAAAATAATCATCCGCTCTTCCGGTCGTCACACGCGGCAGACCCGGCATCTCGTCGAGACGCCGACGCAGCTCCAGGTGTTCGCGGTTTACACCCCCGCCGCCATCGCCGTAACCGTATGAGAGCAGGAGCTCCTTGTTCACCTCTTTATCGCGGTAGGACTCCCAGATGCCTTGCACGCTGGAGGCCTCAATCTGCCCGTTATAGGTGTACCACCAGAAATTGCCGTCCTGGGGCGTGGTGATAAAATGGGTCAACACTTCGCTGCCATCGATGCCGCGCCACCAAAACGTATCATGCGGCATGCGGTTGTATTGATTCCAGCTAATTTTGGTGGTCATAAACGTGTCAATGCCCGACTTGCGCAAAATTTGCGGCAAGGCCCAGCTGTAGCCGAATACGTCTGGCAGCCACAAATAGGTGCATTCTTGACCAAATTCCTCACGTAAAAACCGCGTCCCATATAGCAGCTGCCGCACCAGCGATTCTCCGCTTGTCAAGTTGCAGTCGGCCTCCAGCCACATGCCGCCGGCGGCTTCCCAGCGTCCTTCTTTGACTCGCTCCTTGATCTGTTCATAGAGCTCCGGGTAATCCTGTTTCAGATATTCGTAGAGCTGCGGCTGTGTTTGCAGGAACACGTACTCTGGGAACATCTCCATCAAGCGCAATACGGTACTGAAGCTGCGGGCTGCTTTTTCCCTCGTATGCTTCAGCCGCCATAACCAGGCGACATCAATATGCGTATGCCCGATGCATTGCACCGTCACCGGCGACGTTTTCTTCATTCCTGCCACCGCCTGGGTTAATTGCTCCTCCGCTTCCGTCAGCGAGGCATAAAACGCCTCCGATCCCGGATAGGACCAATCGATCCGCAGGAAAGCGCAGTCCAGCGCCGTCAACAAATCCGTTCGCTCTGGCGCATTTGCCGGCAGGACCTCCACCGTCTGCATGACCGCGCGCGCGGTATAGTACAAACGGTCCACCGTTCCGTCCAGCCACGCAATCTCTGCCCGCTTGATTCGGTGTTCCTGGATTTGCGGCTTCCCGCCGCCTTCCAATCCGGACCATAGGCGGAACTGCAGCTTCACCTTCGTCCCGGAAGCTTCTTCCGGGAAAAACACCTCCTGGTGATTCATATCCACGCCTTGGAACGGTTCACCATTGACATATAAGAGCGATTCAAACCCGGAGTTGTTACCGCCTCCCGTTTTGCCGAAGTCGAACACGCCAACGATTTTACGTCCTTTCCATTCGGCCGGAAGCTCGACGTCCGTCTCCAGCCATAAATAAAGATCGCGGCCTTCCCAGCGTTCTCCTGTCTGCATCGTGGACCATGGCCCCTCTTTGGGCGGTCTGGCGCCGATGCGCCCTTCCTCATCCACTTGCGCGCGAAACGCCTCGACCGGGCGGGCATCGCGGTATCGATAGCCCTCCAGCTCGCGAATCCGTGCGTTTAATTTCTCCTCCGTCCAGAACATCGTATCGGGTACCTCCCCTGAATATGAGTTAGCCTTCCCCCTCATTTTCCGGTTCTGCCTAGGCGAAGTAAATTACTTATCCTCATCAATTTTTGTCCTATTATGATATGATGAAGTCAAATCGAACAAAGGAGCAGCAGCTCATGGATTTGAAAAAATGGCGCAATGAACTGGCGCCCGAATTGAACAATATCTGTGGTGAAATCGCGGTTGGCGATGCTGTAGTGGACTGGGTCGATATCGTGATAGAACAAACTGGCGGTTCCGGCAAATGCCCTCCCCACGCCCATACTTGGTATGAATTCAACTACGTCCTGTCCGGCCGTATGCAAACCCGATTTATTGACCAGGACGTGATGGTGTATGCGGATGAATTTTTTTTAATCCCACCGGGGATGACCCATGCCCACGATTATTCTCGGGAAGATCCGCATGAAGGCATTTGTTTGCGCTGGCGGTTCCGGCCAATGGCAGGTACGTTGGAGGAAGAAACTGCAGGAGAGACGGCGGACAACTGGGCTCAAAATAAAGCGGCAAAACCGGAAAACGACAGCTTCTTCCGGCGGTTGAACCGGTTAAAAGATTGGCCTCCCGGGGCTTACCGAGACGATTACGGCATTCGGTCGCTGCTCATCCAGTTGTTTACCGAGGCGGAGAAGGGGCGGTCGCCCTTTTATCTCCGGTTGCTGCTCGTTCAACTGCTGGAGGTCTTGTCCGGGGTAACCGCTATGCATGAGGCTAGTGTGTTAGCCTCCGAGCCTGCACAAGCCCGGGACGCTTTGCTTCGTAAGGTGGAGGTATACCTGGAGGATTTTCGCGGGGAACGTTTGAATGTAGAGGCATTAGCCGCATCCCTCCATATGAGCTACGGCCATCTATCCCGCGTCTACAAGCAAAAAACCGGCCGAACCCTTATCGAAGAAATGAACCGAATCCGGCTAGCCAAAGCCTGCGAGTTGCTGCAGCAGCCCTCCTTGCTGATTAAAGAAGTCGCCGAGCAAGCTGGTTTCCCTGACATTTACTACTTCAGCAAGGCATTTAAGAAGAAATACGGCGTCAGCCCGCTTGCCTATCGCAAGCAGCAAATCAACCGATCGAGCTAACGCGAGAGAAGTTAGTGAGCCAAATTTTGTCCAAATCAATACTGCGGGAAGCTTGATCACGGTGAAGTAACTGATGGAGAAGAACCGGACTGGCGATGGAGAACAGAGCTGATGGTGGAGAACCGAAGTGGTGGTGGAGAACCAACTAGTAACATGTGTTGTTATATATCCCCCCAGTTGAGCCGAAAGGTGTAAAGTATGTGTTTTATTGAATACGGCACGTCATTTTGTTGTCTGGCGACCGATTCGTAAGACGTTAAGAAGTAACCTGTGATGGTGCTGAGTAACTTGTCCTGGGACGGGGTTGAAGGTTCGGTGAGAGTACTAGAGGGGAAATAACTTACTATAGACATGGGGCAAAGTAACTGATGAGGGTAGTAGAAAGTAACTGGATTTTTATTGCGGTATCAAGGTTTCTGGCAAGAAACTGGACTTGATAACGTGTTTGGGGAATTTAAATTTGTAGTGGAGTTGGAGTAACTTGTCTTGGAACTCGTTAAAGGTGACTAAGTATGGTGGGGAGGTAAATTAGAAAAGCGCCCCCTCTTGGATGCGAATGCAATGTACTTGATTTTTCGCATACATTTTTGCCGCGATGGCCCAAACACCCGAAATGTACTCGAAATTTCATATACATTTCAGACGAATCCGGCAGATTCAGCCCATTGTACTCGAAATTTCATTCACATTTGCCCCTTCTCCCCTCCTAACACCCCAATAAACACGAAATTTCATAAACATTTCAGCCGATACCGGCAACACCTGCGCCCATTATACTCGAAATTTCATATAGATTTCCGCTGATCCCAGCATTACGAGCAAATCGCACTCGATTTTTCGTACTTATTACTCTCGCGCCATCCGCCAGATCACGCAAAAAAGACAAAAAAAGACCGCTTCCTCGGAAGCGGTCCTTGCTCACCTGGAGCAAGAAGTTATTGGATAGGAGTGGAGAGAAACCATACTGTACTTTTATTATATGTATACGTTTTCATTCTGTCAACAACTTTTTTTAGCGCTTACATTTGCGATCACTATAGGCTTTTGGCTAACGGAACGTATGGACCTTATCCCCCCATTTCCCGGCGATTTCCCGATGGAACGGAACCCTAAGTCCTTAATGGCGATCACGACTACGTTATCCCAGCAATTAAGCCAAATAAGTCTCCTCGTTCCCTTATAACTGGAAAAGGCACGCTCCTACACTAATAACGTCCCTACGTTCCGTTAATCCCAGCTAGCAGCCAAGCATTTACAGCCCCAGCTTTGATAAGTAGCTGCCTAGGGAAGCAATAGCCCCTGTAGCTCGGCAGCCCGAAAAGTCATTATCCCTGTGAAGTAACAAACAGGAAAGTCACTGTCTCTTTGAAGTAACAAACAGGAAAGTCAGTATCCCCGTGAATCAACAGACAGGAAAGACACCATCCCTGCGAGGCAGCCCCCAGTAAGGTCATTACCCCGTAGACTAATGCGTTGCAAAGGAATGGCATAAGCCAACCTCCAGAAATGCAAAAGACCCGGCATTGAATTCCAAATTCAACGCCGAGCCGAAACTTTACCATAACAATAGCCAACTTACACATACACAACATAACCCAAGGATTGGAGGTGAGTCTTCGCCCGCTCCATCTCCCCTTCCTGGCGGAAAGAGAGACGCAGCACGCCCGGAACATCCTCGCGGCTTTCGATAATTTGCATGTTGCTCAGGTTAATTTGGCGCAAACCAAGTTCAGTCGCAATTTGCCCAATAATCCCCGGTGTGTCGGGTACGTCGATATAAATATCGAACAACGAGGTGATCGCTCCTTTGCGCCGCTCCGGCAGTTCGCCGCGGAACTGGTTCGCCTTTTGGAACTCCGCCTCGATCCCTTCACCGTTCTGTGCCTCTAATAAAGTGATAAATCCTTCAATCTCGCGGTTCCAGTCCTTCAACAAATGAAGCAACACATCCCGGTTACTAAGCAGGATATCCCGCCAAATCACAGGGTCGCTTGAAGCGATCCGCGTGATGTCACGGAACCCCCCCGCTGCCAACATCCGGTATAACCCATTGCTATCGTTGTAATGACGCACCTGATTTACCAAGGCCACCGCGATAATATGCGGCAGATGGCTGATCGCCCCAACGATTTCATCATGCAGAACAGGGTCCACACGCACAATTTGCGCTTTAGTGTACGCCAGCAGTTGCTCCAGACGTTGATAAGCTTCCTCCGGCACATCAGAAGACGGCGTGAGCACATAATAAGCGTTCTCGAACAAGAGCATCGAAGCCGCCTCCACGCCGGAACGCTCCGAGCCAGCCATCGGATGGCCGCCGATGAAATGCACGCCCGGACGGGCAATTTGGGCCGCGCAAGCGGCAACCGACGCCTTAGTACTGCCAACGTCGGTTATAATACAGCCCGGCTTCAACGGCAGCTCGGTCAGCTTTTGCAGATAATCTTCCAGCAATCCCACCGGCACGCACAAAAAAATAAAGTCGGCATCCGCCGCCGCCTCTTCCATGGACAGAGTCGCGGCGTCAACGACACCGCGCTCCTCAATGCGTTTCAAAGATTCCGGGCGATGGGCGTGTCCAACGACCGTAATTCCCGGCTTGCCTTTGAAGCACAACGCCAGCGAACCGCCGATCAAACCCACGCCAAAAATGGCAATTTTCGTTGTCATCGTATCTCACTCATTTTCTGCGAATAGATTGGGTCAGACCCGAGTCGCCGATTTGCCAAGCACCTGCTCCAAGGCAGTGATAAATTTCGCGTTTTGTTCCGCCGATCCGACGGTCACCCGCACATAGGTAGGATATTTATGGAAACCTCCGCGCACAATAATCCCCAGCTTCAATAGCGACTCAAACATTTCACTTGCCGGACGCTGTACGTCCACCATGATGAAATTACCATGCGCCGGGAAGTACTTCAGGCCCAGTCGATCGAATTCCTTATACAGATAGGAGATCCCTTCGCGGTTCTTCGCACGGCAGTCTGACACGAATTCCTGATCGGCCAATGCCGCTTTGGCCGCCGCTTGCCCAATCCGCGAAGTATTAAACGGCTCACGAACCTGATTGATCAGTTTAATAACCGCCGGTTGCCCCACGCCATAGCCGATCCGCAGCGCTGCAAGACCGTAAATTTTAGAAAAAGTACGTAACACAACGAGATTAGGATACTGGTTCAGCAAAGCAATCCCGTTTGTATACTCCGAATCAGTTACATATTCAGCATACGCTTCATCCAAAACGACCAGCACGTTCCCCGGAACTCGATCCAGAAAAGCAACCAGCTCCGCATGCGGCACGATCGTTCCAGTTGGATTGTTCGGGTTGCAAATCCAAACTACTTTCGTTTTGTCCCCGATGCGTTCAAGCATTCCCTCCAAATCGTGAGTCCCTTCCTTCAGCGGCACCTCGATGCTGACGGCCCCTTCAATGTCGGCGTTGCTCTTATACACGCTGAACGTCTGATCTGCCATTACCGTCTCGTCACCCGGCAGGAAGAAAGCGCGGGCAATCAGCGCGATGATTTCATCCGAACCGCAGCCGAAAATTATTTGCTCCTTCCCAACGCCAAGCTGGCTGGCCAGCGCTTCGGTCAATTCGGCGGCACTGCCATCAGGATACAAGCTTAAATTCGCCAGCTCCTGTTCAATGGCGGCGCGGACACGCGGCGAGTAACCAAACGGATTTTCGTTAGAGGCCAGCTTAATGACGTCCTCAAGTCCGAGCTCTTTCTTCACTTCTTCAATCGGTTTGCCCGGCTGGTAAACCGGCAAATTGACGATCTGGGGTTTCGGCAACATGTATAGGTTCCTCCTCAAAAGACTTTGTGATGGTTTCAATCAAAAAAACTATAATCTCAATTTTGCCACAAAGTCGCGAATTTGCAACAACCCTTGATCCCGAGTCGAAGCCTGGGACAAGAGCGGTAAGTTTTCCTCGATTTTACGCACGATGGCGCTGCCCACGACCGCTCCGTCACAGATCGCAGCAAACCGCTCCACCTGTTCCCGGCTGGAAATACCGAAGCCGACGGCAACGGGCAAGTCCGTTTGTGCTTTAACCGAGGCGATAAACTCGTCGACACTGGCATGGAACGAGCTCCGTTCTCCAGTTACGCCCAGCGAAGAGACGCAGTATACGAATCCGCGGGCACGCTCCAAAATTCGTGCAATCCGGCCGCTGGAGGTGGGCGCGACAAGCGGGATCAGCCTGACGCCGGCGGCATCCGCCAAGTTCAGGACCTCCCCCGCCTCTTCATACGGCAAATCCGGGATGATCAAGCCGCTGATTCCCGCCTTCTGCAGCTCAGCAAACAAGCGCTCCGTCCCCATTTGCAGCACAGGATTGTAATAAGTAAACAAGACAAACGGCATACGAATGCCGCGTTCACGAGCTTTGACGGCCGTCTCGATACAGGAAGCCACCGTGATCCCGTGGACAAGGGCACGTTCCGATGCCCGCTGAATCACCGGGCCATCCGCCAAGGGATCGGAATAAGGTACACCCAGCTCCACCACATCAGCCCCAGCTTCCTCCAGAACGGTCAAAATGTCGATCGTCGTCTCCGGATCCGGATCACCGACGGTTATAAACGGAACCAGCGCAGTTTTTCCCGCCGCTTTCAGCTTCGCAAACGTATCGTCCAGCAATTGACCTGCCTGTTGGCTCATAACGTCTCCCCGCCTTCCGTATACGCCATAATCGACTCCACGTCCTTATCCCCGCGGCCGGACAAGCAAATGACGATAATTTCGTCCCGGCTCATCGCTGGGGCTATTTTCACCACTTGCGCCACTGCATGCGCCGACTCCAGCGCCGGAATAATCCCTTCGGTCCGGCTTAGCAGCTGAAGGGCATCCAGTGCCTCACGGTCCGTGATCGGATAATAATTCGCACGTTCGATATCCTTCAGATACGAATGCTCAGGGCCGATGCCCGGATAATCGAGACCGGCAGAGATCGAGTGAGCCGGGAGAACTTGGCCGTACGCGTCCTGAAGCAAATAGCTCATCGAGCCCTGGAAGACGCCTTTGGTACCTTTGGTCATCGTGGCGGCATGGAACTCCGTGTCAATGCCTTTGCCTGCGGCTTCCACACCAACCAAGCGAACCTCCTGATCCTCGATAAACGGATAAAACATCCCGATCGCATTGCTGCCTCCGCCAACCGCAGCGACGAGCATATCCGGCAGCCGGCCTTCCGCCTCTAAAATCTGCTTCCGCGTTTCATCGCCGATAATCCGCTGGAAGTTCCGCACCATCATCGGGTAAGGATGCGGTCCGGTAGCCGATCCGAGAATATAGAAAGTATCATGCACATTGCTTACCCAATAGCGCAGCGCTTCGTTGCAAGCATCTTTTAGCGTACGTGTGCCGGACGTAACCGGGACCACTTCCGCACCCAACAGCTTCATCCGAAACACGTTCAGCTGCTGCCGTTTCGTATCTTCTTCACCCATGAACACCTTGCATTCCAGACCCAGCAAGGCTGCAACTGTAGCGGTAGCCACTCCGTGTTGGCCGGCGCCGGTTTCGGCGATTACTTTCTGCTTGCCCATCCGCTTCGCCAAAATCCCTTGCCCAATCGCGTTGTTAATTTTATGAGCACCGGTATGGTTCAAATCCTCGCGTTTCAGATAGATCTTCGCTCCGCCCAGGTGCTCCGTCAGGCGCTCTGCATAATAAAGCGGCGTCTCCCGTCCGGAATACTGCTTCAGCAGATAAGCGATCTCCGCTTGAAACTCGGGATCATCTTTATATTTCAAATAGGATTCTTCCAGTTCGATCAAAGCGTTCATCAGCGTTTCTGGCACGTAGCGGCCGCCAAAAGGACCAAATCGCCCATGCTCATCCGGTACCTGCTTCATCATCCCTTCACCCTCTCTACAAATGCGGTTATTTTCGTGATATCCTTCACGCCGTCGGTTTCCACGCCACTTGAGACGTCTACGCCATCCGGCTGCAACGTATCAATCAACGTTCTCACATTGCCGGGATGTAAACCGCCGGCCGCAAAGAACGGGATTCCTCGCTCCTTGGCCCATTGACGAAAAGGCTCTGCTGCCTCCCAATTAAAGGTAACGCCGGAGCCTCCGCCATACTTCGGATCGTACGTGTCGAGCAACAGCCCGTCCAGCATGACGTCATACTCTGCCAAGGCTGCTCCAGCATGGACCGACCCGTCCGTTTTGACCGAAAATGCCTTGAAAATCTTGACGCCATATGCATCCTTCACCTTCCGGCAAAAATCCGGGCTCTCCGTCCCGTGGAGCTGCAGGATGTCCAGCGGTGCCTGCCGCAAAACCTCGTCCAGCTCCTCCAAGGTCGGATTGACGAACACCCCAACGCTCTGCGGAACTGCTCCTGTGCTCCACGTTTGCAGCACAGGAAGCAGCTCCGCTGCATGGCTTCCGCTAATTTGGCGCTTACTTCGGGCAAACACGAATCCAACATAATCTACGGGTAAGTTCACCATAGATTTTAGCACTTCAACGCTTTGAAGTCCACAAATTTTTACGGCTACTTCACCCATGCAACGTCGTCCCTTCAGCATCCATTTCGCGGGAATCCGTTTGAGGTAACGGTCCCATTAAGTCAACTACGGCTTCTCCCACATGTTCTCGACGCATAAACGTTTCTCCGATCAGCACGCCCTGTGCGCCGGTCTGTTGCAGGAATTTGACATCCTGCCGGGTTTGAATCCCGCTCTCGCTGATCAACGTGGCACTGGACGGTACCAACTCCGCCAGCGCGGCCGTCGTCTCCAGAGATACCTCAAACGTCCGCAGATTCCGGTTGTTGATGCCGATCAGCTTCGCCGCCGGCAGCATCAGGACTCGCTCCAGCTCCTCGCGATCATGTACTTCGATCAGTGCATCGAGTCCCAGCGCCGTAGCGATCGACAGGTAGTCGCGAAGCTGGGCATCGCTTAGGATTGCGGCGATCAGCAAGACGGCGTCAGCGCCAAGCAGCCTCGCTTCGTAAATCTGCCGCTCATCAATCACAAAATCCTTGCGCAGCAGCGGCACATTTACCGCCTCGCGAATTGCACTTAAATAGGCGCCACTGCCCTGAAAATACTGCTCATCTGTCAGCACGGAAATGCAATCCGTTCCCGCCGCTTCATAAGCTGCAGCCAGCTGTACCGGATGGAAATCCGGGCGAATCAAGCCTTTGGAAGGGGACGCCTTTTTCACCTCAGCGATTAACCCCATATCCCGCTTCCGTCCGGTTGTAAGTGCGGCGTGGAATCCCCGCGTCGGTTCCATCGCCGCAATGCGGCGCTCTGCATCTGCAAGGGAGAAGGTTTCTGCCAAACGTGCGACTTCTGCTTTTTTCGTCTCTACAATTCGATCAAGATACATAGCTTAACTCCCCCGTTGTCTGAATCAGTTGTTGCAGCTTGGCATAAGCCTGCCCGGAATCAATCGCATTCGCCGCGATCGTTACTCCCTCCCGAATCGTATTCGCCAAACCAGCCACATATACACAAGCGCCTGCATTAGCCAGTACTACGTCACGGTGTGCCCCACGCTCCCCTTGCAGCACGCGCCGAACGATCTCGGCATTCGTCTGGGGATCGCCGCCAATCATCGCTTCCAGCGGGTAGGAGCGAAGACCTAGATCTTCCGGCTGCAGCTCGTAAGTTGTGATCTCTCCGTTTTTCAACTCAGATACCCGTGTTGGCGACGAAATGCTGATTTCATCCAGCCCTTCTTGGCTGCTGACAACCAGTGCCCGTTTGGAACCAAGCTCACGCAGCACTTCTGCTATGGTTGACGTTTTGCTGCCGTCATAAATGCCCAGCACCTGGCGGTCCGCTCCTGCCGGATTCGTTAATGGCCCCAGCATATTGAAGACCGTCCGAATCCCCAACTCTTTGCGAGGGGCTGCCGCGTGCTTCATCGATGGATGATAGAGCTGTGAAAACATAAAGCAGATGCCGATATCATCCAGACAACGTTTCGCTTGACCGGCGTCCAGTTGAATATTCACGCCCAGCGCTTCGAGAACATCGGCACTTCCCGAACGACCGGATGCCGACCGATTGCCGTGTTTAGCCACCCGCACTGACACCGAGGCTGCCACGATCGCCGCCGTCGTGGACACGTTGATTTTGTGGATGCCGGATCCGCCCGTTCCGCAAGTATCCAGCAGTTTTTGCGTTTCCGTATGAATTCGGCTGGAGGCGCCGCGCATCGCCTCGGCGAAGCCGGTGATTTCCTCAACGGTCTCTCCCTTGATCCGCAACGCGGTCAACAAACTTCCGATTTGAGCTGGCGTGGATTCGCCGTTCATGATCGCTTGCATCACACCACGCGCTTCATCCCGCGACAAATGCTGTCCTTCAATCAAGCGGCTAATGCCTGCCTGCACGGTTTGCTGTCCTGTCATCTCGATTCGCTCCTCCCTTTTAGTTCCCTGGGGTATATTCGTAAAGGTAATCCTGATTAATCACGTCATCGTTTCGGATAGCTGGCGGAAACATCTGCTCCGCTGTACGGATCGCCGTCAACAAAGCCTTCGCCTTATTGACCGACTCCTGAAATTCGTTCTCCGGGATGGAATCCCATACGATACCTCCGCCCGCCTGCACATATGCCTTTCCTTGCTTAAACACGATGGTGCGGATCGTTATACAGGAATCCATATTGCCCGAAAATCCGAGGTACCCAATGGCCCCGGCATATGTGCCGCGTGCCTCGCGCTCCAGCTCCGCAATAATCTCCATCGCCCGCAGCTTGGGTGCCCCGGAGACGGTACCGGCGGGCAAACAGGACAGGAAGGCATCGAAGAAGTCCTTATCCTCCCGCAACTTGCCGGACACTTTAGAAACCATGTGCATGACGTGGGAATACCGTTCGATCTCCATCAATGAGTCGCAAGTGACGGTGCCGAACTCGGATACCCGGCCTAAATCGTTGCGTCCAAGGTCGACCAGCATCAAGTGCTCCGCCCGTTCTTTCTCATCCTGAAGCAGTTCAGCCTCTAATGCAAAATCGGCTTCTTCCGTCGCTCCCCGCGGTCTTGTACCGGCAATCGGACGCGTTTCCACTCGACCGTTCTCTACCTTGACCAGAGCCTCCGGCGACGTCCCCACGATGATCTCTTCGTCCAGCTTGAGGTAATACATGTACGGCGACGGATTTAACGTCCGCAGGACACGGTAGACGTGAAGCGGATCAACCTCGGTTTCGATATGGAACCGTTGTGACAACACCACTTGAAAAATATCGCCTGCACGAATATATTCCTTCGCTTTTTCAACGTTCGCGATGAACTGCTCCTTGGTCAGGTTGGATCTGACATCCCCGAGATCCGTCACGGCCGGCATCGGCCGACGGTTAAAGCTTTCACCCGGCCCCTCCTGCTGCAATAGATCGGCCGCCAAATCCAGCTTCAGCTCGGCCTCTGCATAAGCTCGGCGAATATCTTCGTCGCGATCGCCTGGCTTCACATGCACGTTGGCCACCAGCAGGATCCGCTGCTTCACGTGGTCGAACACGATCACTTGGTCGCAGAACATAAACTGCATATCATTCAGGTTTAGGTCATCCACCTGATGCGCCGGCAGCTTCTCATAATACTGCAATAGATCATATCCAAAGAAACCAATTGCTCCCCCCGTAAACGGCGGCATTTCCGGAAGCTTCGGACTACGGTACCCCCGCAGGATCGCCTTCAGCTCATCGACGGGACGGGACGAGCTTAGCTGCTCTACGCCGCCATCCCGTTTAATCGTGATCTCACCCTTCTTTGCGGAAATCATCAAGAACGGGTCGGTGCCGATAAAAGAATATCGCGCCCACTGACTGCCACCTTCCACGCTCTCCAGCAAAAATGCCTGCTCCCGCTGAGCAATACGTCGGAAGATCCGGATGGGGGTCTCCATATCGGCAAGCAGCGTTCGAGCAATCGGGATCAGATTATATTCGTTCGCCAAAGCAATGACCTGTTCTACATGCGGGGTTGCCATGTCTCTCACTTCCTTTTCGAATTGGTTTCAGAGCCAAATAAAAAAACCTCTACCGAAGTAGAGGTTGTAGGATTTGCGGTTTATGGGAAAGCACAGCTCCTAAAGACGCAACTTGCCCGTCATTCTCCCACAATTAAGGAAACGACGAAATACGCACTAAGGAACAGGCTATTCACTCAGCTAAACTCAGCTCATCTCAACTGATCTCTACTCAGCTCTAAAAATGGGTTTACTCTAAACTCTTCTAACTTAGAACTTACTCTCAACTAACTGACTCAACTAACTAGCTCTCATCTAAAATCTAAATTAACTATACCCTAACAGCGGCCCGTTTGGCAACCCAAACCTGCAGCTTGATATTTACTAACCTATAATAGCTTCAGCTACTTGCAGCCCTTAGGAATTGGTGCTGAGATCCGGACGGAGGCTCCGCGCTTCGTTCAAATAGACGTGCTTCATTTCCCGCTGCCCTTTGGTGGTGTTCACCTGAATTAGCAGGCGGATACACTTCGGCAAAGCTCCTTGAACCGGAATTTCCGTGGAGCACATCAGAGGAACCATGTCCCATCCACTTAAGACGCGTATCGCACGGGCTGGGAAAGTTGCTGTCAAGTCCGGCGTAACCGTAATCCAGACGCTGCAAATATCCTCAGGCTCGATTTCGTTGCGCGCAACAATTTCTTTTAACAACTCGGCGGTCGCGTCCAGAATTTCCTTCTCATCGTTGCGGGAAACTGTCGTTGCTCCGCGAATCCCTCTGTTATACATGTTGTCCCTCCTCCTTGAGTTCTGCAATCACTCTGCGAACTTCGTCCAATGTCACATCCGATACAATTTCCACCTTGCCGATTTCTACAGGCAAAATAAACACCATGGTCTGTTCCTTAAACTTCTTATCGTGCATCATGGCACCAATTAAATCCTGCTCGTTTAAATGCGTCGGCATTGCTGTTGGCAAACCAAACCCACTAAGCAAGGATACCGTGTATTCGTAAATTTGCGGATCCCGACCCCGGTTCACTGCAAGCTTTGCAGCCGCAGCCATCCCGATCGAAATCGCTTCCCCGTGCAAAAATTCACCATACCCGCCGATCGCCTCGATGGCATGGCCCAGGGTATGCCCCAGGTTCAGAATTGCACGAAGCCCATTCTCCCGCTCGTCCACGGAAACAACTTGGGCTTTTACAGAGCATCCTTGGGTTAATCCATATCCCAGTGCATCCGGATCCAGCGCCAACAACTCCGTCGTGTGCTCGCGGCACCAGTCCGCAAAAGCCGCATCCCAGATCAGGCCATGCTTAACCATTTCTGACAAGCCCGCCCGGACATCACGCAGCGGCAGGGTTTGCAGGCTGTCCACATCATACAGCACCATTTCCGGTTGATGAAAAGCGCCGATCATATTTTTGGCCAGTCGATGGTTAACGGCCACTTTGCCTCCGACACTGCTGTCGTGAGCAAGGATCGTGGTAGGCATTTGCACAAATGCCACGCCCCGCATATACGTTGCCGCCACGAAGCCGGCTAAATCGCCAACGACGCCGCCGCCCAGCGCTACGACCGCAGAGCGGCGGTCCAATCCGCCTTCAATCGCTGTAGTCATGACGTCCTCATAAACCTCCAGCGATTTGGATTTTTCACCGGCCTTCACGACTTTGCTGACGGTACGGTAACCTTTGGCCTGCAACGAGGCTTCCACAACCGGCAGATATTTCGGGGCAACATGGTCATCGGTGACGATTAAGACAGGGCTCTTCGCCGACAGCTTATGCTGCTCGAAGAAATCCCCGGCCATTCCCAACAAGCCGCCGCCGATATAGATCGGGTAAGAACGTTCGCCCAAATCGACCTGCAGCGTTCGCATCAATATTCCTCCAGTTGAGCCAAATATCCCCTATAGTTACGTTCGATCTCCTCAATCGAATCGCCGCCGAATTTCTCCAGGAACGCTTTGGCCACTTCCCAAGCGACCACGTGCTCAAGCACAACGCTTGCGGCTGGCACTGCACAAGCATCCGAACGCTCCACCTGAGCGGCAAACGCCTCGCGGGTGTCGATGTCGACGCTTTGCAACGGTTTGTATAACGTTGGGATCGGCTTCATGACGCCGCGAACGACGATCGGCATACCGTTGGTCATCCCGCCTTCGAAACCGCCAAGCCGGTTGGTCGCCCGGTAATAGCCGCGCTCCTCGCTGTACAAAATTTCATCGTGGACCTTAGAACCCGGCAGTTTCCCGGCTTCAAAACCGATGCCGATTTCCACGCCCTTAAAGGCGTTAATGGACATGACCGCTTGCGCGATACGACCGTCCAATTTGCGGTCATACTGCACATGGCTGCCAAGCCCGACCGGTACACCTTCAACGATACATTCCACGATGCCGCCGATGGAGTCCCCTTCCTGCTTGATTTTATCGATATAGGCTTCCATCTTCTTCTCCGTTTCCGGATCGGCAACCCGCACCGAAGAAGCTTCGGTCACACGAGCCAACTCGTCCAGCGGCAGGTTATGCGGCGGCGCTTCAATCTCGCCGATGCGGATGACATGCCCCGCGATTCGGATGCCAAAGCGTTCGAGGAGCTGCTTGGCTACCGCACCAACCGCAACGCGAATAGCGGTTTCGCGTGCGCTTGAACGTTCCAGCACGTTCCGCAAGTCTTTATGGTTATATTTCAAGCCTCCGTTTAAATCGGCATGCCCTGGACGAGGACGATGTACTCTTCGTTTCTCCTCATCCGTGCCTTCGATCGGCTCAATGTTCATGATTTTCTGCCAATGCTTCCAGTCGTTATTCTCCACGACCAGTGCTACTGGCGCCCCGGTGGTATACCCGTGCCGGACGCCTCCGACAATCTTCGCAGTATCTTTCTCGATTTGCATCCGCCGGCCGCGGCCATACCCTTTCTGGCGACGGGCCAACTCAAAATTCAACGCTTCAAAATCCAGCTGCAAATGGCTGGGCAAGCCTTCAATAATCGCAGTCAACTGGGGTCCATGCGTCTCCCCGGCTGTTAAATATCGCAAACTCATGATGCTGCGTTCCCCCTTTAAACTGTTAAACTGTAAAGAACTAAAAGCCGAAGATGTCTTTGCTCATTATAATATTGTTTGATGCATTCTGTCACGTGGTGATTCACTGATTCTGTCCATATACTCTCCGATTTCGCCCCTACACGCGGCAAGAGGCCAAGCCTGGCCCGGATTTTCGCCCCTCACTTTTTCGAGGTTCACCAAAATCCGGGGGCCTCTAAACATCCTTATGAATCTGTGGACACAGGATGAACTGCATATGCTTGCTCTGAGTCAGTCCGTCGGGTAGCTAAAAGCTTGCGAATGCGATGCTGGCCCACTTCACGAACAGCAAAGACATAACCTTCGTATTCAAATTCCGGTCGTTCATTTACCGTCGGTATCCGCTTTAACTGTCCGATCATAAACCCGCTTAACGTATCATAGTGTTCGATCGGAAGCTTAATATCCAAGATCTCCTGGGCGTCGTCGAGGGACATCGTACCGCTGAACAGATAACTGCCTTCACCAACCTGCTCGTATTCACGTTCCTCATCGTCGTGTTCGTCGTAGATGTTGCCGACGATTTCCTCCAGCAAATCCTCCATCGTTACGATACCGGCGGTTCCCCCGTATTCGTCAACGACAATTGCCATGTGAATGCGGTTTTGCTGCATTTCCTCGAACAGTTCATTTGTTTTTTTGGAGATCGGGATAAAATAAGGCGGCGTCACCAGCTCTCGCAAATTCCAGCTCTCCTTATCCCCCGTACGCAAAAAGCGGATCAAATCCTTGCTATGCAATATCCCGATCAGATTGTCAACCGTATCCTCATACACTGGGAAGCGGGTATATTGCTCCTTGTCGGCGATTTCAGCCACGGTTTGTTGGTCGGCATCAACCGGGATCGCCACGACGTCGATCCGGTGTGTCATAATATCAGACACCGTCAAGTTGTCGAAGTCAAAAATGTTGTTGATCATCAGACGCTCGCTGGGCTGGATCGTCCCCATTTCCTCACCGGTATCCAGCATCATACGGATCTCCTCCTCGGAGACTTCCTCCTCCTTGGCGTTCGGATCGATGCCAAACAACCGCACCAGCAAGTTCGTGGACGTGGTCAGCAGCTTCACGAACGGCGAGGTTACCTTGGATAACACTGACAACGTCGTCGCCGCAAACATCGCCATCGCTTCAGCCTTGTTCATCGCGACTCGCTTCGGCACTAACTCGCCCAGCACCAACTGGAAGTAGGAGAGCAGCAAGGTGATCACGATCAGCGATAGTGTGCTCAGCACGTTTTCGGGGATCGGCAGCCCCATACGGATTAAATAAGCCGCCAGGTCGTCGGCAAAGCTCTCCCCAGCGAAAGCACTGGCAAAAAAGCCCGCAAGGGTGATGCCAATTTGAATTGTCGCCAGGAATTTGCTAGGCTCGCCAAGCAAACCCACGATGACCTTTGCTTTCCGATGGCCTTGCCCTGCCATCGCTTTAATTTTATTATCATTCAGGGAGATCAAGGCGATTTCCGATGCAGCAAAAAAGGCATTAATCAAAATCAAGATGAAGACAACTAAAAGTTCCAACAATCCAATGCACCTCCACAAGTTTCCCACGTCGCTCAAGCGGGTAAACAAACGCAAAAAGGCATAACCTGCCGTCACTGAATTGACGCAGGCTATGCCTGAAATTCTCCTACAAATAGGTTATTAATCAATTGTAATACGTTGCTACTCTCCGGGTCGTCCGAATCGTTCATGAATGAAATCTCTCCTGACCAGAATTTATAACTATTATAGAAAGTCCCCTTGGCGGCTGTCAAGAACACCTCTACCAAGAATGACCAAGAACGTAAAAAGCGCCGTTCTCCGCCCTGCTTGGCGATGTCGGCGCTAAATAACGGGTTCGGGCGCTCGCTGCTTATCTGAGGCCTGAAGCGGGTTGATTTTCTAATGCGATGGAACGCCGGGGATCCATCGGAAAATCCTCAAGCATCCGCTTGAGGTGCGAGCCTTCAATACCCAGCACCTGCGCGCATTCCTGCGGCGTTAAGAATCCGCGCCGATAAGCTTCGATCACTTTTCGCTTGTCCATGATCTGACCTCCATTGGCTATATGATCCAAGTATAGGAAAGATCACCCCATTCTATACCCACGGGTTTAATCACGAAGCAGCTCAGAGACGTTAAAACGACTTCGAAGTTAGTCCTTACACAAAAAAACGTCCAAATCAACCCTAGACGGGTCAAACTGGACGTTTTTCTATTTACCCTTTCTTACGATAGAAGAACGTCTCCGCCGCTTCCAAATCGTATTGGCCGGGGGAGAAGATTTGCTCCGTGCTGCCAACGAACAGAACGCCGCCGGGACGCAGCGCACGAGAAAACTTATGATAAAGACCTTGTTTGGCTTCCTCGGTAAAATAAATCATGACATTGCGGCAAACGATCAGGTCAAAGCCTTCTTCGAACGTATCCAGCAGCAGGTTTTGCTTCTTGAACGTGACGGCCTTCTTCAGCTTCGGATCAAAACGGAACATTGGGCCTTCCGGTGTAAAATAACGCTCAGCTACTGCCTGCGGCACATCCTTCAGCGAACGATCGAGATATAACCCTTCCTGGGCTTTCCCCAGCGCTCCTTCATCGATGTCCGTTGCCAGCAGATAGGTGTTAGCAAGAAGCCCCAGATCCGCGAGAATCATCGCCAGCGTGTACGGCTCCTCACCCGTCGAGCAGGCCGCACTCCACACCTTCAGCCTTGATCGCCCGGCCGCCAGCCCTGGCAGCACCGAGTCCCTCAGCACTTCCCAGCGATTGGGATTGCGCCAAAACTCGGATACGTTAATCGTCATCTTGTCCAAAAATTCATAAAATAACTGCTTGTTGCTCAGCATTGCCGTGTAAAAGTCCGCAAACGAGGTATAGCCGTTCTTATTACGCAGCGTCGTTAGACGCCGCTTCATTTGTGCTTCCTTGTATTGAGCTAAATCGATGCCCGTGCTTTTTTTGATGTTTTGAATAAAGCCGTTATAATCCGGATCCGGTGCCGTCTCTGTGTTGTCTGCCCGAGGGATGTCGGGAAAAATCCGGTTCAAATCCATGGGCTCACGCTTCTCGTATACTGTAGTAGCTCATGAGGCTCAAAGAAGTTGGCGATTTCTCGCTCCGCACTCTCTACGCCGTCGGAACCATGAATTAGATTAAATGGGGTATGGGCGGCAAAATCCCCCCGAATCGTACCGGGCAGCGCCTCGGTAACTTTCGTCTTGCCGATAACCATACGGGACAAGTTAATGATGTCGTCCCCTTCCCATACCATGGCAAATACCGGCCCGGAAGTAATAAAGCCCACCAGTTCGTCAAAGAAAGGCTTGCCCACATGCTCCGCATAATGTCTCTTCGCCTGCTCCTCTGTCACTTGAACCAGCTTGCCAGCGACGAGCTGAAATCCTTTATCCTCGAACCGGCTGATAATTCTACCAATCAATCCGCGCTGCACGCCGTCCGGCTTAACCATTAAAAACGTTCTTTCCATGGTTCCCCTCCCGAAATTAACAGCATCATTTGCATTTCAAACCTTATTGCGCCTTCCAGGAAGGCGGTTTCACCTGCATTTTACCAGAAACCATCCAAACAGGTAAAGCGATAAGATCAATAGGAGCGTTTGTTCACAAATTCAGCAATGTCATGTAAATGGGAGCGTGCAGATGTATCCGGCAGCTGCTGCAATGCTGCCAGCGCTTTGGCAATATAACGGTCGGCAAGCGCCTCCGCCTTGCCAATCCCCGGGCTTGTCCGAATCATTTCAATCGCACGGGACACATCTCCGCTGCCGTCACCGGCTTGAATGCCGCGAATTTCCCGAAGCAGAGGCTCTCTTAAATCAGGCTCCTGCAGAGCGAAAAGCACAGGAAGCGTAATGTTCCCCTGACGCATATCGCTGCCCGGCGGTTTACCGATCGTCTTCTCCGTACCGAATAAATCAAGCAGATCATCGCGGATCTGAAAGGCCATGCCCACGTTGTACCCGTACCGATACAGCAGTGCACTCACTTTGGCTGGAGCATCTGCCGCCATAGCTCCCAGCTGACAGCTGATGGCGATCAGCAGAGCCGTTTTCCGCCGGATGCGCAGCAAATAGTTGCGTACGCTTTGCTCCGTATTGAAGAAATCACGGATCTGCTCCATTTCCCCAATCGACATCTGTACCATCGCTTTAGCCAGAATACGGTGTATGTATGGATTTTCGAGCTCGGATACTTGCATCAGGGCCTTGGCGTAGATGTAATCGCCGGTATACATGGCGATCCGATTATCCCATTTCGACTTTACCGTCGCTTTGCCCCGCCGCGTATCGGCATCGTCGATCACGTCATCGTGAACGAGCGACGCCGAGTGGATAAGCTCCAGCGGCACAGCGATATACTGCAATCTTTGCAGGTCATAGTTCCCGAACTTCCCGGCAAGCAATACGAAGACCGGCCGCAGCCGCTTTCCGCCTGCCTTCAACAAGTGCAGGGACGTCTCGCTGAGCAGATCGTCATCGCCGTCAATGCTGCAGTACAGCTGGCGCTCGATAAAATCCATATCTTTTTTTAACGAACCGAAAATATCCAGTAGTTTCATTCTTTCACCCGTGTCAGCAATTTGTCACTCCATATCTCCAGCTCTACTCGATGATCCAGCAGTCCCATTTCATAGGCATAGTCGAAATACAACGATAATCCTTGGCGGTGTGATTCGTTAAATTCATAACGGATGTTTTGCGTAAAATAATGCCGCCAATATTCCGCAGTGCCGCCAATTTCGGAGCAAGCCTTGGCTACGAGCGGGGAGACATCGCTTAAGCTCATTCGTTTGCTTTCCACGAAAGCTTCCGCCACTTCAGCCAAAAAGTCGCCATGGGCTTCGGCAAACGCCTTCTGAACGGCCCAGACCGCAAAAGTCATCCCATAGCCGGTCCATGACTTCCAAACTTCCCCCAAATCGGTAACGATATAACCGTGATCCCGCCAGGAGGCCTGAATCGCGTGATCGCCAATCAACAGCGCACCGTCGCTTTCGGCCATCATCAGCTCCAAATCAGGCTCACTGTCCCAATACTCAGGTTTGCCACCGTACGCTTTTTCCATAATAATCTTCAGCAAGTTGACCGATGTTGCCGATGTATTCGTTAATGCGATTTTCCCGTTTCCGATTTCCTCTGGCGGCTTCCGTGAAAACAGCAAAATCGAAGCCACCGGGCCATCGGAGCTGACAGACAGATCCGGCAGCAGCAGGAAACGCTCCGAGCCATACCCGTAGGCAAAAGAAGACACCGGGGAAATATCCAGCGTCCCCCCTAGCATCCGGCGGTTGAGCTTCGATGGAACCTCGGTGATAAGTTGGCTCGCTCGCGAAAGTCGCGTCTCGTCAAAATAATGAAAAACGGGCCAGACGTTGCTGTATTTGATTTTGCCGATGAGGACTTCTTCATTCTCCTTGTTGTTCATTTTGCTCCCCCCATCTCTTAAATAAGGCATGCTCAATGCCTAAATTATCGAGCACTTTACCTACCAAAAACTTAACCAGATCATCAATGGTCTGCGGTCCGAAATAAAATGCCGGCATCGCCGGGATGATGCGCACGCCAAGTCGAGCCAGCTTCAGCATGTTCTCCAAATGGATTGCATGCAGCGGCGTTTCGCGCGGCACCAGCACAAGCGGCCGGCCTTCCTTCAGCATGACATCGGCTGCCCGAGCCATCAGATTGTCGGACGTTCCATTTGCGATCGAAGACAGAGTTCCCATAGAGCAGGGCATCACAATCATCCCGTGCGTAAGGAAAGAGCCGCTGGCGATGGAAGCCCCAATGTCTGCGATCGGATGGTATACCAGCTTCCCGGGAAGCTGACCGAAATGTTCCTTCAGCGTCGCCTCCCGATCACTCGTGTTCCAGCCGAGCTCCTCCTTGATCACTCGCCAACCCGCATTGGATACGACGAGATGCACGAGGAAGTTCATGCCCAGCAACGTTTCAATCAGCTTCACACCATAGATCGAACCGCTGGCCCCTGTAATGCCGACAACAATCGATTTCGCTTTATCCATTAGAAATGTCGCACCACCAAATCAATCAATGTGAAGGAAAACACAACGATGCTCAGCACACCGTTCATGGTGAAGAATGCAGTCTGTAGGCGGCTAAGATCGCTTGGCGACACGATATGGTGCTCGTAGAACAAAATGGCATACGCTATAATCATGCCCACGATATACCACCAGCCCAAATCCGTCAACAGCAGCAAGGCGATAAAGCCCAACGCCGTGATGATATGAAACGCTTGAGCAATCTTCAGCGATTTAGCGACTCCAAACCGAACAGGAATAGAGTATAGGCCTTCCTTCGTATCGAATTCAACGTCTTGGCAGGCGTAAATGATATCGAAGCCGGCAATCCAAAAAGTAATTGTGAAATAAAATACCATTGCTGTCCAATCAACTTGTCCAGTTACAGCCGCCCAGCCGCCAAGAGGAGCTAAGCCAATCGTCAGACCGAGGATCACGTGGCAGAGCCATGTAAAACGTTTCGTGTAGGAGTACAAGACCAACATGATGACAGCGATTGGCAACAGCTTTAAAGCTAAGGGGTCGAGCTCGGCAGCGGCCCAGAACAATAAAGCAAAGGAGAGAATGATGAACAACACCACTTCGCCGATTTTTAAAAGTCCCGCCGGGATGGCCCGGTTTGCGGTACGAGGGTTCTTTGCATCGATGACACGGTCAATGAGACGATTCAGCCCCATCGCGGCACTGCGTGCGCCAAACATCGCCAACAGCACCCACCCAATTTGCGCCCAGGACGGCAGCTCATGGTTGATCATTTCAGAACCGAGCAGCGCACCCATGAAAGCAAACGGTAAAGCGAATACGGTATGTTCAAATTTGATCATTTGCAGGAAAATTACCATTTTCTTAAACATGTTGCGTCTCCTTCGTTCCGATATGCAAGGCGGCAATTCCGCCGGTTAAAGGATACGCTTCAACCCGGGCAAGTCCCGTCTCCCGGAAAATCTCCGCCAGCTCCAAACGACCGGGAAACTGGACGAGGGAATCGGGCAGCCATTTGTACTGCTCATACCGTTTGGCCACCAGTTTGCCAAGCATCGGAAGCACATTTTGAAAGTAAAAATAATAAAGTCCTTTGAACGGCTGCCAGGTTGGCTTGGACAATTCCAGGCAAACCACCTTACCTCCCGGCTTGACTACGCGCTGCATTTCTCGCAGCACCTGGCGAAGATCTGGCACATTACGCAGACCAAAACCGATCGTGACATAATCAAACCGGTTGTCTTCAAACGGCAACTCCATCGCATTCCCTTGAACCAAGGTGATTTGCGAGTCCAGCCCTCGTTCCTGTACCTTAAGACGTCCGTATTCCAGCATTTTTGCACTAAAATCCAGGCCGACGATCGGCCCCCCGCTGGCTTCCGCCATGCTGATGGTCCAATCGCAGGTACCGCAGCACAGATCAAGTGCGGTCTGCCCGGGGGACATGTTCATTTTAGCCATCGTGAACTTCCGCCACGCTTTGTGACGTCTAAAGCTGAGCAAGTCGTTCATCATGTCGTATTTCGGAGCAATGCTCTCGAATACGGAATGCACGAACTGCTCTTTGGTCTCAGATGAAGATGTTTGACTCATTTGCTATTCTCCCTACCCTTCTTGCACGGAACGGCGTGATGGCGAAAGCGCGGCGATAAACGGCTCAAGAATCGATTTGAGCTCCGTACGCGCAGTTTCCTTCTTGCACTCATGCAACAGCGATTGAACATGATCCACCGATTGGTGCAGCATGGACAGCAGCTGTTCCTTGATATTGTATTTTACAAGCATCAGCGACCAGTCCCGCTCGCCAACTTTGCGGGTGGAGAGCGCAGCTTTATCCTCGGAGGATCCGGTTTCCATGATGCGCAAATAGGCATAACCTTTGCGTTCGTGCGGCAACTCAGAGGCGGACCGAATTTCTTCCAGCATTACTTCGCATCGGCTTAACTCAGCCAGCAGCTTCCGCCATAAGCTTTGGACCGACTTGTCCAACACTTCCGTAAAAGAAAGAAAAAGCCCCATTTTGACATGGACGCATTCCTTCAGATAGTCTTCTGCAGGTAATAACATCTGCTTCAACTTGCTGTACAACTGCACCTTCAAGCGGTTCACCTCACAAATGGCAGAGCTCATCAACGGAACCATACGGATCTCCCCGGCTCCAGCCAGCAGATGATAAAACACACCGCTGAAATAGTCACCCGCCAGCACCTTGAGCTGGCGCGAACGCATGGCGCGGGTTGCTTCCCCAAGCCCGGACTCCAGATCGATGCGATCATGGGTATCCATACCAAGCTGCACGAGGAACGCAGCCAGCGCGCAGGTCTCTGCGGACTCCGGCGACAGCCCCTCCCGCTCGGTTAAAAACGTATAAAGCAAACGAACACGGGGCACCGGAAACTCCGGAAGCGCCGTGTATGCGGTGATCATGTCGTAACTGACATACTTATTTGCCAATTCTGTTATGCGATAAGGTTTCATCCTTTGCCTCCGAGCCGCTGATCTTTCAGTCATACTGATCTTTCAGTAATAAAGATGTCACAATCTTGTCTATTATAGCATATGTTATTTCACTGCGCACAGAGGTCGCGATCACTCAGTTAAAATGTTACTAAAGAGGCATCGGTTCACTCACATCGAAATGTTACCGAAGGGATGTGTTTTGAAACTGAGCATGAAAACACGACGTGAAGTAATCCGTACCTTGGCTGATCAATACATGAGAGCGAAATCGCGAAATGAGAAATCTGCAATCCTTGACAACGCCGTGAAGGTGCTGGGNTGCCATCGGAAGCATGCTATCCGCGCTCTCACGAACCCTCCTGCGCTGACACCAGCGAAATCGAAACGTAATCGGCCATTAGCTTACCAGGAGGCGATGCCCGTCATTGAGCGCGTTTGGGAAGCC
>NZ_JADQ01000060.1:0-26895 GCF_000518465.1 Paenibacillus sp. J14
TTTACAATGAACGAACCAGCGTAGAACGCTGCAACTCCCGATTGAAAACCTATTTGACGGCAGACGCCGCACATGTCCGGGGCATTCAGAAAGTCACAACTCACCAGTATTTGAATGCCATTGTTCTGCTTGCATCTGCGCTCGCCGTTTCTCATCATTCAAAACGGGCTGCCGCTTAAAAAACGAGCTGTTCTAAAATTCTGCAAGTCTGCCCTTTTCTTCATCCATATAATACCATTTTCGAAAATTACCCCTTAACGACAGTGAATATGCTATCGCTTCTTCTCTGAAACGGAATTATGCAAAACACTCAAAATCATTAAAGTGATTGACGAAATTGCGTTCCAAACTAATATTTTGGCACTAAATGCAGCGGTGGAAGCGGCAAGAGCAGGACAACATGGTAAAGGTTTCGCGGTTGTCGCCGAAGAAGTCCGGAATCTGGCTGCACGTTCTGCCAATGCCGCTAAGGAGACAACGGAACTGATTGAGGGCTCCATCAAGAAAGCAGAAGGCGGAACCGTGATTGCGAAAGAAACGGCCAACGCGCTGCAACAGATTGTTGATGACATTGCCAAAGTTGCAACTATTATCGGCGATATTGCTTCGGCATCGAATGAACAGGCGATTGGAATCAATCAAATCAATCAGGGCATCATGCAAGTATCCCAGGTCGTACAGACCAGCTCGGCGTCTTTGGAAGAAGGAGCCGCCACTAGTGAAGAGCTGTCCAGCCAGGCAGATTTGTTAAAGGAGCAAGTGAACCGCTTCAACTTAAAGAAAGTGCATGCGGGTTCCTATCAATCCATGGATGATATCAGTCCTGATCTACTCCAACTATTTGAGAAAATGTCTGCCAAGAAATCAAGATCTCATTCCGGGAATCATTCGATCACCGAGGCTGAACAGATCACGAAAATCGATTTAAGCGATAATGAATTTGGCAAATATTAAGCGGTAATCTAACTTGGATATGTAGACCTAAGCTCGTACCTAACGGTACGGGCTTTTTTTTCGGGTCAGCCGAAAAACGAATACACCGAGACGAAATCTGGAGCATATCCCTACGACTCGATCCCAAGTACAATAGTTACAGATAGGTGAAAGTGCTTACATTACTAGACTTGAACAGCTTGGAGGTCAGAGGAGATGGATATGAAGCCGTCGACGCAACCCGCAGCCATGCAAGAGATAGAGACGCCGCCTTCATCAAGGCGAAAATGGCTGAAGAAACTTTACTCGCAAAGACATATTCAAATTATGGCTTTGCTTGGCATCGCTTGGATGATTATTTTCAACTATATTCCAATGTACGGTGTCATTATTGCTTTTAAGGATTACGACATTATCCGAACGATTGCAGAAGCACCATGGGTTGGTTTGGAACATTTCAAAGAGTTTCTGTCCGATGAAAATTTCGGCTATGTGATCAAAAATACGCTGGGGATCAGTTTCCTGAAGCTGCTCACTTTTCCGTTGCCCATTATCTTCGCCTTGTTCCTGAACGAGGTTCGCTCGCTCCGGTACAAGAAGGCGATCCAAACGATCTCCTACCTGCCCCACTTCCTGTCTTGGGTCGTACTTGGCGGGATCCTGGCAACTTGGTTGTCGGATGTAGGGATCATCAACGAGATCTTTATGGCTTTGCATATTATCGATAAGCCGATCTCCTTCTTGGCGGAGCCGAAGTACTTCTGGACGATCGTCATCACCTCGGATGTCTGGAAGGAGCTGGGATGGTCCGCAATCATCTATTTGGCGGCCATTACAAGCATTTCGCCCGAGATGTACGAAGCGGCAACGATTGACGGAGCTGGGCGTTTTCAGCAAATGTGGTATGTGACGCTTCCAGCCATCAAAGCGACGATCAGTATTTTGTTCATTCTGGCAGTCAGCGGTGTGCTGAACTCCAACTTTGATCAAATCCTGGTGTTACGTAACTCACTGAATGATAGTGCAAGTAACGTCATTGACTACTATGTCTACTACACGGGGATATCCTCGGGCCGTTATTCGTATTCAACAGCAATCAACTTGTTCAAATCTGTGATTGCACTAGCTCTGCTGCTGATTGCGAACCAAGTTACCAAAAAACTCAACGACACTTCGTTGTTTTAGGCCAAGGGGGACCTGCTTATGTTTTCATTACGCCGCAGAACAAAAGGCGATGTCGTATTCGATACAGTTAACAATTTAGTGATGCTCGTCGTTTGTTTTGTTACCTTGTATCCGATCTGGTATGTGTTGGTGAACGCTTTTAACGACGGGAAGGATGCGATGCTTGGCGGTATCTACTGGTGGCCGCGGAAGTTCAGCTTTGAGAATTTTGAAGCGGTCTTTGAAAATCCCGGCATCATGACAGCGATGGGGCTCACCGTAGCCAAGACCGTCATTGGGGTGGTCGCACACGTCTTCTTTACGGCGATGGTCGCGTACGCGTTCTCTCGCAGAGACCTCATCGCAGGAAAGTTCTATATTTTTATGGGAACGATCACGATGATCTTCTCAGGAGGGCTGATTCCAACCTTCCTCCTCATTCGCGATTTGCATATGCTCGATAAATTTATCGTTTATATTATTCCCGTGTTGTTCAGTTTCTTCGATCTGATTATCTTCATGACCTTCTTCCGGGACATTCCCGATGGTCTGGAGGAAGCAGCTCGAATCGATGGAGCAAGCGATTGGACCGTCTTCCTGCGGGTCGTGCTGCCGGTATCGCTGCCCGTTCTCGCCACCATCGCTTTGTTCCATGGGGTGTATCAGTGGAATGACTATTTTACGGGGATCATTTATGTCAACAACGAGAACCTGCAGCCAATTCAGACGTTCCTGTACCGGGTTGTGGCACAGTCCAGCTCCAATATCATGACGACAGCGGTACAGGGGAGTGCGATAACCAAAACGGTCACATCCCAATCGATCAAGCTGGCAACCATGGTCGTGACCACCTTGCCAATCGTATTTGCTTATCCGTTCCTGCAACGCTACTTCGTTAAAGGGATGATGATCGGCTCGATCAAAGGTTAAGTGTAAGTCTCTGGTAAACTCGCTCTATCACAGTTGGTAACTCCTCCGAGCCGCATTACGACGGCTCTGGAGTTGCACATAAATGGAATTACATCAAACGAGAAAAGGGGTAAAAAAGCATGGGCATGAAAAGCAAGTCCAAAAAAGTGATGATGCTGCTGATGGCGGCCATCATGGTCCTGTCCCTGGCTGCTTGCGGAGGCAATGGCAATAGCAGCAAAGAAAGCGCTAACAATGCTGCTGCGAACACCAACAGCAATACCGGCACGCAGGACAGCGCCGATCCGGCTGCAACACCATCGGCAGACGAGCCGGGATGGAAATCCGATACGTCCCCCATCACCTTCGATTGGTACCTGAACTTTGCTTGGTTCCCGAATAAATGGGGCGTTGATCCAACCTCCCAATATGTCACGAAGAAAACCGGCGTGAACATCAACTTCATCGTCCCTGCCGGGAATGAGAACGAGAAGCTGAATACGCTGATCGCTTCCGGCAAGCTGCCTGACTTCATTACGCTGGGCTGGTGGGAAGACGGTGTGAAGAAAATGATCGAAGGCGGACTGGTGGAGCCGCTGAACAAATTGGCGGAACAATACGATCCGTACTTCTTCAAGGTCGCTGATCCAGATAAATTGGGGTGGTATACGCAACAAGACGGGAACGTATACGGTTATCCGAACTCTTCCTCGTCTCCGAAAGACTATGAGAAATACGGCGACAAGTACGTATCCAACCAAACGTTCGTCGTACGTAAAGATATTTATGAAGCGATCGGCAGCCCAGACATGCGGACTCCGGAAGGCTTCGTTGCTGCTCTGAAAGCCGCTCAAGAGAAGTTCCCTGAAGTGAACGGGCAGCCGCTGATTCCGCTGGGATTGCATGAATTTACGGCTACCGGTAACGACTCCTTGGAAGGCTATCTGCAGAACTTCCTGGCAATTCCGAGAGAGAAAGACGGCAAGCTGTACAACCGTGAAACGGATCCGGAATATATTACTTGGTTGAAAACGCTGCGTAAAGCGAACGAAGAAGGCTTGTTGGCGAAGGACATCTTCATCGACAAACGCGCTCAAATGGAAGAAAAAATCGCGCAAGGCCGTTACTTCGCAATGCTGTACCAACGCACCGACTTTGCAGCTCAACAAGGTACCTTGTATCAACAAGATCCAAACAAGATTTACATCGCCGTGGACGGTCCGGCTAACTCGAAACTGGATCCGCCTACGTTAAACGGTCCTTCGATCTCCGGCTGGACAGTAACCCTGATCTCCAAGGACGTGAAGGATAAGGCTCGCGCGATCAAATTCCTGACGTACCTGATGAGTGAAGAAGGACAGAAAGACCTGTATCTGGGTGAAAAAGGCGTCAGCTACGATACGATTGACGGGAAAGATCAATTTAAACCAGAAGTATTTGATCTCATGAATAAGGATCGTTCCGCTTTCGATAAGCAATATGGTTCCTCCTTCACATTCTGGATGATGCAAGATACGAACATCATTCAGCAATGGCAGCCTGAATCGGTAGAACCGTACAAACAATTGGAAGACTGGACTCGTGGTAAAACGGTAAGCGTCTCCGAGTTCGACCTGCTTGACCCGCTGGCCAACTCGGAAGAAGGCATCATCCTCGGCAAGATCAAGGATCTGCGCGGCAAAACGTTGCCGAAGCTCTTGATGGCATCGTCCGAAGCTGAGTTTGATAAGATCTGGGCGGATTACATCAAGAAGCAAGAAGATCTGGGGCTTGCCAAAGTCCAGGCGTTCCAGCAAACTAAGTATGAAGAGAACAAGAAGAAACTTGGCAAAGAATAATCGTTAATGCCCAAAAAATGCCCGCATTCCGCGGGCTTTTGGGCTTTTATTCAAAGGAGTCGCTCGGCATATGGGAAGAAGCAAACCTTGGACAGCTTGGTGGGAGTCATTTAAATATTGGTTTGGGCGCCGCTCGCTTCAGAGCCGCCTGCTTGCTTCGTATATCTTTATCATCCTGGGCCCCAGTGCGCTGGTGTCCTATTATTCCTATGGTTTGATTAACAATATGTATATCCGTGATGCCGAGGACAAGAACAACTCGCTGCTGGAGATGGAAATCCAGCATATTGAGACACAGATTGAATCGATGGTACGGGCGGTGCAGGTCGCCTATGATGATATCGAAGTTCGAGATTATCTTGCGAATACGACCGAACCCGGCACCGAAGAACTGGTAAATTTCAGTAACCACAGCTTCAAAAGCCTAACACGCATTCAATATTACAACCCGAATGTGGAGCATTTGCGCCTGTTCTCTAGCAGCAACGTGACCGAAATTTGGCCGATTTTTTTCCGGGAGAGCCGGGTGGCGGAAGAGCCGTGGTATCAAGAAGCGAAGGAATTAAAAGGCATGGAGTCCTGGTCGTTCTTACACAATGATCCAGACATCATGGAACGCTATCAAGGGCAGACCCCCGCTCCAACGCCCAAAGTGTCTTTGCTGCGGGAAATGAGCATTCCAGCGAATCATCATGTTGGAATGGTTCAGGTTGATATGCTGCTCGAGAAGTTTAGTCCAAGGACTTATGCGGCGGTTCCGAACAGTGACTCGCAAATGGTGCTGATGGACAGCAAAGCCCAGATCTTTACCCGTGCACGCGATTCTTATCTCCAAGCGAATCCAGGACTGGAGCAGGCGATCCGGGAGCGTCTGATGCACTTCAAAGAAACAGGCGAATGGAATAATGACTATAAAGAGAACGGAAAATCATTTCTGCTGCTGCACAAGCCCATCGAACGAATCAATGCGGACTTGGTGAATGTCGTTTCGATGGATGGTGTGTTTAAAGAAATTTCACATATGCGGAATATATTGATCGGTGCCAATATCGGCTTTATTACGTTGGTTACGGTCATTGCTTATATTCTTAATGCGTTTATCCTGAAGAATCTCCGTGTGCTGACGGAAGAGATGAAGAAAGTACGACGCGGTGAGGCATACAGCGGCATTACGATCCGTGGCGGCGGCGAGGTTGGCGAGTTGGCGCATCATTTCTCCAAACTAATGAACACCATTAATACGCTGGTGGCTCAAGCAGTTTACAAAGAAGCGCTTACGAAAGAAGCGGAGCTCCGAACGCTTCACAATCAGATTGATGCCCATTTTTTGTATAATACGTTAGAGAACATTAAAATGCTGGCGGAGATCGAAAATCAAAGACAAATTTCTGATGCGCTGACTTCTCTCGGAGGCATGATGCGATACAATTTCAAATGGTCCGGGGAGTACGTCAAGCTGCGCGATGAGCTTCGCCATATCGAAAATTATATCGATGTGATGAATATCCGGTTTGATGAACCCATCGACCTGCGGCTGGATATTCCGCAGGATCTCCTGGATATGGAGATGCTCAAAATGTCGCTTCAACCGATCGTCGAAAATGCGGTGAAGCACGCTTGGGAAGGGGATGAGACGGGGCCGCGGAACATCTCGATTCAGGTGCAGCAATTGCCGCAAAGTGACATTCGAATTGTCGTCAAGGATAACGGAAGAGGGGTCGACGAGAATTCGCTGGCCGAATTGAACCTGGAACTGGATAAGGTCGGCCTTACGGATAAAGCTCCGGGGAATTTTGCGCCGAAGCCGCCAAATCAATACGGAATTGGCCTTCGCAATGTTCAGGAGCGCATTCGCTTATATTATGGTAAACAATACGGCCTCAAGGTTTTCAGCGATCAAGGACAGTACACAGAGGTAGTGATGATAATGCCGAAGGTGCTGTTAACAGGGAGGGTTGGCACAGATGAGATTCAAACTATTGATCGTGGATGACGAGAAGAATATCCGTATTGGGCTAAAAACGATGATTGAACGGGAGTTCCCGGAACAATTCGAGATCTCGATGGCAGCTCAGGGGGCTGAAGCCCTCGAGCTGTATCAGGCCCAAGGCGCTGATGTGATCATTACAGATATCCGCATGCCCGTCATGGATGGCATTGCACTCATCGAACAAGTATCGGAAGGACCGCAGCCCGCCATTCAAAACGGTCGACCACAGATTCTGATTCTGAGTGGATACGAAGATTTTCGGTACGCCAAAGCTGCGATCCGGTATCAGGCGGTGGATTATTTGCTCAAGCCGATTCGCCGGGATGAGCTGTTTGCCGCGCTGCGCAAGTGCGAGGAGAACATCGCGAAGCGTTCGCAAATGGCTGAGCAGTTAGCCGTGACGGAAAGCTATCGACTGCAGGTTCAATCGGTACGCTTGCAGGAGCTCTTGCTGCAAACGGATTTGAGCGAAGAGGATATTGGCATCTGGAGTTCCGAAATCGGTTTCGACCAGTATGCTTTACCATTCTCGGTTGCGGCCCTGACTTACAAAAATTTAGATGGCAGTCGCATGAAGAAAGAAGATCTAAAGTCGCTTGCTGAGCATATGTTTGAAAGCGTGGATGGGATTCTCAGCGCTACCTTGCTGGATCGCGATGGACGAATGATTCTGGTTGGCGGCCCTAGAAGCAAGTTTGAGGATTTGTCCCTATTGGCGGCAGAACGGGAACTTGACGGGATGCTGATTGGTGTCAGCCAGGAGGGGAGCAGTCTTACGGACCTGCCGCGATGTTACCGTCAGGCCTGTGAAGCGCTGAAATACACGTTCATCTATCCGAAAGCCCGGTTAATCTGGCACGAAGAAATGAATTCGAATCGCTTGGTTTTCCCCGTACCAAGGGAGGCCATTCGCAAGCTGGGAAATATCCTGGGGACGAATCGAGAGAAGGAAATTGGGCCGCTGTTGCATGAGATTTTCCGGGTCGATCAGCTGCCTGAATTAGATATTACGTATCTGGAATCAGTCAGCCGGCATATGAACGAGCAGGTGTTGGATGAAGTGTTCCGGGTGTATGGAGAAGCATCCGTAGATGTGCTGAAGCTCTATCGCAAAGTCGGGGATATGTCGAGTTTCTGTCATTTTCATGATTATTTCCGATCACTGGAACAGCTGCTATTCGATCTTGACGCCTATATCAAGGAAATTCGATCCGCCCACAGCGAGCATGGCGATATGAAAGAAGCCGTGGCGTATATCGAGAGTCATTACCACCGTCCATTAAATATGGCAATCGTCAGCAATCATGTCTCGTTGAACTACTCCTATTTTAGTGAGGCGTTTAAGGCGTATACCGGGGAAAATTTTGTCACCTATTTGAAAAAAGTCCGGATCCGCAAAGCGAAAGAGCTGCTCGAAGGCGGCTCCAGCAAGCTGTCGGAGATCAGCAATGCGGTGGGGTTCGAGAATACCCGTCATTTCTCCCGCGTCTTCAAAGAGCTGGAGGGAGTGTCACCGCAGGAATACCGCGATAAGTTGGTGGCCGGTAACGGGCGGCAGAAATAACCGTTCATAGATAAAGGGAGAGGAACGCGCGGATAAGCCCGTGCTTTCCTCTCCCTTTCGTTTCGCCGATGATGGGGTCAGACGCTTGCTTGGCAGTCCGGCCCGGACTACAGGCTCAACTGTTTCATTGCTTCCTCCGGGTAGCGAGGGCCGGAGGCAGCTCCCTTGGGAGCGACCTCATCGATCCGCGCCAAATCCACCTTTGTCAGCTTGACGTCAAGCGCGCCGACATTTTCCTCGAGATAGCGTCTGCGCTTCGTTCCCGGAATCGGCACGATATCCTCTCCCTGGGCTAACAGCCAAGCGAGCGCCAGTTGGGACGGCTCGCAGTTTTTCTCAGCAGCGATTTCCTTGATCTTCTCGACCAGATCGAGATTTCGCTTGAAGTTCTCGCCCTGGAAGCGCGGCGAATTGCGGCGGAAATCGTCCTCTGCGAGGTCCTCGTACTTCCGGATCTGACCGGTCAGAAATCCCCTCCCGAGCGGGCTGTAAGGGACAAAGCCGATGCCGAGCTCGCGGCAGACCGGCAGAATCTCATCCTCCACATCGCGGCTCCACAGCGAATATTCAGTTTGCAGCGCAGTTATCGGATGCACGGCGTGCGCGCGGCGGATGGTGGACGGTCCGGCCTCGGACAGGCCGATAAAGCGTACCTTGCCCTCCTTCACGAGCTCGGCCATGGCGCCGACGGTTTCTTCAATCGGTGTATTGGGATCGACCCGATGCTGGTAATAGAGGTCGATGTGATCGACGCCAAGCCGACGAAGGCTCGCTTCGCAGGCGGATCGAACATAATCGGGCTTCCCGCTGATGCCGAGAAACTGCCCCTCCGGACCGCGTACATTGCCGAATTTGGTGGCGATGACGACTTCATCGCGATGGCCTTTGAGCGCTTTGCCGAGCAATTCCTCGTTCTTCCCCACGCCGTACATATCGGCTGTATCAAAGAAAGTGACGCCGAGCTCCAGTGCGCGGTAGATGGTGCGGATCGATTCTTCTTCATCGCGTCCGCTGTAGAAGTCGGACATACCCATGCAGCCGAGTCCGATCGCCGACACCTCAAGCCCCTTGCCCAATATTCTCTTCTTCATTTTCGCTACCGCCTTTCTCCCTTAAATTCGAATTAGCTGGCTTCGCTATACGTCTTCGAGTGTTCGTCGTGCCGGTGACAAGCTCGGATCCATTTGCCGCCGACCTGTTCCGTTACACCCATACTAGCACATATAGCTTACCTCCCTTTCGGTGAAACAATCATAGCACGGCCTATTACACATTTCAATATACAAAAATAATATTTTGTAACTCGAATCTGGGATTGGGGTGGGGAGAGTAACGTGAAATATCAAAAAAAGCCATGAAAGAGAGGGCGCGAAGATGGTTCGGCTATAGGGCCAGGAGACGTGGGAATAGCCCTAAGAGCACCGATGATGTATAATTTATCCAAGTGTGGATTGAAAACGCTTTATTTTAGTTGACCCAGAAGTCTGCTGCGGATAAGACCATTTCGGAGGGGATGAAGGGGAAGATGAAACGGATTCCGATGATGCTTCAGTTAGGAATCATCCTGTTCTGCGTCATGGCGGTTCCTGCGATTATTCTGACGTTGTACAGCGGAACGCAAATTTTGCGGTATTCAGAAAAGGCGATTGCCGAATCTTCCCTGGCGGGGCTGGATGCGAACCGAAGACTAACCGAAACGGCTTTAAACAATCTGGCGCAAGATACGGTGCGGCTGACCGCGAACCGGGTGTTTGACCGCATTCGTTCGTTCGAAACGTATGCTGAGTTACAGGGGAATTATCAACATGTCAGCCAAGCTCTGGTCGTGCTCCGGGAGCTGGTGAATTTGAATCATCGGGTGAACGGGGTATATTCCTCTTATTTCTACTTAAGCGATGCAGATTATGTGGTCTCAACTGACAAGGGCATCACTATGCTGGATCGCTATGAATCGTTGGGCTGGCTGGATGAAGCGTTGGCCGGACGCCGGGGGATTAGCGGCGTATGGTACCCGCGCCGACTGGCCACCGGGGAGACCGTTATATCTTATGTCTTGCCGCTCAGCCGCTTGTCCACAACCACCCGTGGCACGATCGTAGTCAACTTGCGGGAAAGTCAGATCGGCACGTATTTACAGTCGACGGAACCTGAGGAGCAAGGCTATGTGCTGTTAAATGCGGACGGGACGATCCTGTCGCATAACGACAAGTCGCTGCTGCTTACCGAGGGGCGCGATCAACCATATCTTCAGAGCATTCTAGAGAGCAAAGCGGAGAAAGGGTACGCCTTCCACGAACTGTATGGGGAGCGCCTGTTATATACGTGGTCTTATTCCAAGCTGTTTGACTGGTGGAATGTAAACGTCTATTCCATGGACGCGCTCATGACCAAGACGAATAAGCTGCAGCATAATATCGTTTGGTTGACGGCCGTCGTAATTTTTGCCGGCTCGGTGTTGACGGTGTTCCTTGCAACCTGGTTATCCAAACCGTTGCGGGAGTTGGTGAGGACCGTAAGATCCCGCGGCAGTCGAGGGGTGTCGGACAAAAATGAACTGGCCTTCCTCAACTCGGTCTTCCAGCGGATGCAAGAGGAAGAGGAGCAACTGTATAAACTGCTGCAGGAACGGGAGCAGGATGCCCGCAGTTTGACGGTTCATCGTTTGTTGCGCGGGGAAGAGGTGCAGTCCGTAGAAGAGATCTTCCCCGAAGCGAATTACCTCGTGGCGGTCCTCTCGATTGATCGGTATCGAAGCTATGTGGACGCGACGAACCCAGAAACCCGCAGCTATCACCGGTATTTGATCGTCACCCATAGCGAAAACGTGTTTCCGCCTGGGATATCGGCGAGGTGTGTTTATCAAGGTGAGGGATGCTTCGCCGTGGTGGTCAATTTCGGAGAAGGGGAAGCCGATTGCGGATACGAAGGCATTAAGGAAGCGCTGGGGACGCTTCGTCAGTATGCCGGAAAATTGCTGGGGCATACCGTGACCGTTGGCGTCAGCAGCCGGACAGAGAGCTGCTCCGAACTACAGGACCACGCGGCGGAGGCGATGGAGGTTATCAAGCAGCGCATGGTGAACGGCGGCGGCGGGATCTCCTTCTGGAGCGAGGAGGATGAACGCGGGCGCGGCAAGCATTATCTGTATCCCGTGGACAGCGAGAGACGGATCCTTAATTACTTGACTGCGGGTGAGCTTGAGCGGCTGCTGGAGGAATTAACGGCGATTCGTCAGGAAATTCAAGGATCTCCGTCAATTTCCTACGACAACATCATGTTCATCTATCATCAGTTAGTTGGGGTTACGATTAAGCAGCTTCGGGAATATCAAATCAACCCAACGCGGATTTTTGCCGGGCGGGGAAACATCTATTCCTCCATCGCGTCGATGGACACGTTGGAGGAGTTGGATGCGTATATGCGCGAGTTCTACCGCGATATTCTCCAGTACCTGGCCCGCAAGCCAGAGAGCGATGCGGGGTATGGGGAACGCATTCTTCGTTACTTGGATTCGCATTATTGCGAAGAAATCGTATTTGAGGAGATGGCCAAAGAGATTGGCATCAGTTATTCCTATATGCGAAAGATCGTTTACGAGACGACGGGGACCAGCCTGATCGATTACCTTAACCTGCGGCGCATCGAGAAAGCGAAGGAGCTGCTGCTGGAATCCGGGATGACGGTGAAGCAGATTGCGGCAGAGGTGGGGTATGGGAACGTCCAGAGCTTTAACCGGTTTTTCCGGAAATATGAAGGGATGCCGCCGAGCGGTTACAAGGCAAGCAAGCTGCGGAGCTCGGGATAGATACGGTGGAGCTGTATTGCTTCGGAGAGAGCCGAGGCATATAGCTCCATTTTTGCTACAACCTATCAAATTTGATCTTTTTGCTGCAGGAAACAAGCGATTTGCAGGCTTTAGAATCAAAAATGAAGCTTAGTATCAAAACTCATGATTTACGGCGGCCGGGCGGGGCGGTATGATTTGACACAAACTCACCATCGCTAAACCGCAAGATGAGATGGAACCGAGTTCGAAACGAGCCAGGCCAGAATGTACGAGGAGGTGAATGTTATGAAATTTGTAAGCGCTTCAAATGTGAAGTCCAAGCCAAAGCTGGACCCTTCGTTAGGTCGGGGGGCCGCATTTTATCTTCGGCGGGACTGGGAGCTTTATGTGCTGCTACTGATTCCGTTGTCCTTTGTATTGCTGTTCAAATACGCACCGATGTCCGGGCTTGTGCTTGCCTTTAAAGACTATAAAATCGCCCGGGGGTTCTGGGGCAGCGAATGGGTGGGCTTTGAAGTGTTTGCCGAGATCTTCGGAAAACACGACTTCGGTCGCGCCGTCCGTAATACGTTATTGCTGAATACGCTGGACCTGGTTTTTAGCTTCACGATTCCCGTGCTTCTTGCCATCCTGCTCAATGAAATTAAGAACGTGAAGTTCAAACGGATGAATCAGACGTTGCTCTATCTGCCGCATTTCCTGTCCTGGATTATTATCGGCGCCATCGCTTATCAACTTCTGAGCGAAAGCAACGGCGTCATTAATAATCTCATTGCGATGATGGGCGGGACACGCATTCCCTTCCTGCAAGAAGATTACAACTGGCTGGTCAGTTATCTGGCGATCGGTGTCTGGCAAAGCATGGGCTGGGGAACGATCATCTACCTGGCCTCGATGAGCGGCATCAACCCCGAGCTGTATGAGGCAGCGACCGTGGACGGTGCCGGAAGGTGGCGGAAAGTATGGAATGTGACGCTGCCTTCGATTCGCCCAACGATCGTCACGCTGCTCATCATGAATTTGGGCCGGGTCATGGAAGGATCTTTTGAACGAATCTTTGCCTTGCAAAATAAAGCGACAACAGAGTTCACGACGACGATCCCGGTATTGGTGTACCGCTGGGGGATTGAGAGCGGGAACTTCAGCCGCGCCACTGCACTGGGGCTGTTCCAGTCTGTCATTGGACTCGCGCTCGTGCTGATGGCCGATCGGGTCGCCAAGAAGCTTGGCGAAGACGGGTTGCTCTAAGAAAGGAGGCGAACCATGAAAGCATCCGCAAACACGCTCCCGCTGCGTCGCAGCAAACGCTATGATATCTGGGATGTCCTCATCCATATCACGATCGTTCTCGCCTCGCTCGTATGCCTGCTGCCGTTTCTCCACGTCGTCGCCAAATCATTAAGCGATGACGCGTATGTCATCGCGAACAAGGTGTTCTTATGGCCCGAAGGGTTTACCTTGGAGGCGTACCGTAAAATTTTTGCTGACGCCAGCATCCTGCGCTCCTTGTATGTGTCGGTGGTGGTGACGGTGCTGTTTACCCTGCTTGGCATGATCATTACGGTTTGTGCAGCTTATCCCTTATCCCGTAAGCAGCTGAAGGGCCGCACGACGTTGACCTTCCTCTTTATGTTCACCTTGTACTTCAGCGGCGGGATCATTCCCGAATACATGCTGATTAGCAATCTCGGCATGCTGGATACGTGGTCAGCGCTCATTCTGCCGCAGGCGTTCAGCGCCTTTAACCTGCTGATCATGAAGACGGCGATCTCCAGCAGCATTCCGGTCAGTCTGGAGGAATCGGCGCGGATCGACGGTGCGGGGCATTTCCGCATCCTGTGGAGCATCGTGCTCCCGCTCTCCAAGCCGATCCTGGCTACGTTGTCGCTGTTTTACGCGGTTGGTCGCTGGAACGCTTATCAAGACGCTCTCTTTTACATTAAACAACGGGTGGATTTACGGCCATTGCAGCTCAAATTGTATTACCTGGTCATTCAGGCGAGCGAAAGCTTCCAACTGGAAGCGACGCAAGTATCGTTAAGCAATCCCGAGGTACTCAAAGCCTCGTGTGTTGTATTCGCTACCCTGCCGATCTTGTTCGTGTATCCATTCATCCAGAAGTATTTCGTCCAGGGGGTCATGCTCGGGGCGGTTAAGGAGTAGCCATCTATTCATTAGGGGGAATTGATATGGGTAAAAGGTTCACTTGGATCTTAAGTTTGGTGATGATCGTTGGTTTATTGTCAGGCTGTATGGGAGGCAGCAGCAAGAGCGCCAATTCGGACAACAACACCACGGAGCCGTCTCCTTCCTCCAACACGAACACCGATGGCAAATATCCCGATTATTCGGCTGGTTTTCCTGAGAGGGTCACGCTTGAGCTTCCTGTTTATGAAAGGGCTTTCGAAGGCTGGAACGTGACCGACAACTACTACACGCGTTGGATTCAACAAGAATTCGGCGATAAGTACAACGTTGACGTGAAATTTATTCCGATCACCCGCAGTAACGAGGTAACGGATTATGAGCAGCTGCTGGCTTCGCATAAGGCGCCGGATATTATTTTCCATTATGATATGCCTCAGGCTTTGGCCTACTACGGGGAAGGCGTGATGCAGGAGCTGGATTGGAACGAAATCGCGCATTATGCGCCTACGTATTGGAAAACGATGGGGGACACCATTCAAAAGTACGGGGTAGTCGATAAGAAAAACGTGTTCTTCTTCGGCGAGCGCCCCAGCTTGGACAGCTTCACGACGCTGATCCGTAAGGATTGGGTTGAGAAGGTGGGGATGAAGGTCGAAGATCTGACTTCTCTCGAAAAATATAATGAGCTGCTGGGCAAATGGCGAGATGCAGGCCTTGGCGTCGGCGGCGAAACGTTGAAAAAGAACAACTACACGTTTAACTACGCGTTCCGCGATTGGCCGATTGACAAGAAGTACCGCGCCCTTTACTCCGACTTGGGCGTTGCGGATCTGACCACTGCGGATACGGAGCGATACCTGCGCAACCTGAACTACCAGTACAATAACGGCTTAATTGATAAAGAATTTTATCTGCGCGATGATGAGAACAAAGCCAAAGCTGAATTTGTGGCAGGAAAAACCGGTACCTTCAGCTTCTATCTTTCCAGCAACACCGACGTGATCACTTCAACCTTGAAAAATAATCCGGACGCCGAGTTCGCGGTACTGGACCCGCAAGCCGGGGTGCCGGAGGGACGCAAGCCGCAGGGACGCGCATACTGGCCGTTTGGGATGATCATGGGCATTAATTATGAGTCCTCGGATATGGAACGCGCAGCGGTATGGATGTATCTGGAATGGATGAGCCAGCCGGAGAACCTGTTCTTCCTGCAAAACGGCGTGGAGGGTCAAAACTACACGCTGGATGCCGATGGCATCGCGGTGAAAAATCCGGATTTTAAAGGGGATTCTGTCCTCTCGCAAAATAACAACAAAGACTATTGGTGCCTTGTGGTTGAAACGGTGAAATACGATGATCCGGTAAAAATGCGCGAAGCATATCTCCGCAGCATGTCGCCTCCAGGGCATGAAGATTTGGCGAAGGATTCGTTAGCTTATTACGACAAATATGCGGAGTACCGTACACCGGACGCTTTGTTTAGCGTGGTGCTTGAGAAAGTAAATGAATATAAAGCGGATCTGAATTCGTTGTTCCAGGAGCTGTATGTCAAGATCGCGATCGCGCCGGAGAGTGAGTTCGATGCCACCTATGAGGCGGCGAAGAAAACGTACCTTGATGCCGGATACCAGGAGATTTTGGACGAGAAGCAAGCGGCGATTGATGCCGGGAATTACAAGTAAGAGTTAGCCGTTCACACGAAGGGAGATGGAAAGATTGAAACTGAAGGCAGCCCCTTCCGAGTTGAAGCAAATTGCCGGGAGCATCGTAGAGTACACCTTCGGGATGGACCTGACCTGGGATTGGCCGTGCGGCGTGGCTTATTACGGGATCAGCCGGGCCTTTGAAGCAACAGGGGAGCAGGCTTATGTGGAGAGGATGGCGGAGTGGTGCGACGAGTACATCGACGCCGGGCTTCCGGTGTGGACCGTAAACTCCTGTGCGATGGGGCATATGCTGCTGACATTATATGAACAGACGAAGGAGCAGAAATATCTTGATCTGATCCTGAGCAAAATCGACTATCTGCAGAACCAAGCTCCCCGTTTTGGGGATCGGGTGCTTCAGCATACGGTATCTGCGGGCAATGATTTTCCGGAGCAGTGCTGGGCGGATACGTTGTTTATGGCGGCCTACTTTATGCTGCGCACCGGTATCATGCTAGACGAGAAGCCGCTCATTGAGGATGCGCTGCACCAGTTCTACTGGCACATTAATTACTTGCAGGACGAAGACACCGGCCTCTGGTATCATGGGTACAATCATATCGGTCAAGATCATATGTCCGGGATTTTCTGGGGGCGCGCCAATGCTTGGGCGGCGTACACGATGTCCCGTGCGGCGAAGATTTTGCCGGAAGCTTACCTGTATCCGCCGATGATGCATATCTGGAGTTCCTTGCGCGATCAGCTGGCGGCGTTGAAAACATTACAGCAGGAGGACGGATTGTGGGGCACGGTGCTGGATTACCCGTCTGCTTATGGTGAAGTGTCCGCGACAGCGGGGATCGCGGCGGCGATGGTCATTCAGGGCAATCCACTTCATGCCAAATATGTGCAGAAAGCGTTAGATGGCGTGCTCCAGAACGTCACCGATCGGGGGCGGGTGCTCAACGTATCCGGCGGTACCGCCGTGATGAAGGACATCGAAGGATATCTGGGCATCGACAAGAAGTGGGCCCAGGGCTGGGGGCAAGGGCTGACGCTGGCGTTGCTGGCGGCTGTTCTCGAAGACGACGGCTTGCAGGCGGACCTCTAATCTCGAACTTGAGTCAGTGATCACACGAAGAGCGGTGAGATCACTGGCTCTTTTTTTTCACACGATTGTCAGATTCTCCATCTTGTGAAAGCGCTAAAATTTGAAATATCATAAAATTAAATATTCAAAGTCGCGCCTAGGCGAGGGAGCAACAACAACTGTCGCATACTTGATGGCATTACGTACATACTATTCGCGGCGTGATCTTGGATAGGTCCAACAATTCTATGAATGAGGTGCATGACGAATGAAGCTGGATGGAAAAGTTGCGGTCGTCACAGGTGCAGCATCAGGGATGGGCAAAGCGATCGCGGAGCTATTTGCCGCCGAGGGAGCTAAGGTTGTGGTTTCGGACTTGAACCTGGACAAGGCCCAGGAAGTTGTGGACGGGATTAAAGCGAAAGGCGGCGAAGCGATTGCCCTTGTGGCGAATGTCGCGAAGGAAGAAGACGTCCAAGGATTGATCGACGGGACGGTCAGCCAATATGGTACGGTGGATATCCTGATTAATAATGCGGGAATCATGGATAACTTTGTGCCAGCCGGTGACCTGACGGATGAGCTTTGGGACAAAGTCTTTGCCGTGAACACGACAGGGCCGATGCGGACGATCCGCAAGGTGCTGCCGATTTTTACAGAGAAAAAATCGGGGGTTATCGTAAATGTAGCCTCGGTCGGCGGGCTGTTTGGTTCCCGCGCCGGTGCAGCATATACGGCATCTAAGCATGCGGTTATCGGTCTAACGAAGAACGTCGGATTCCAATACGCTACGCAGGGAATCCGTTGTAATGCAATCGCGCCGGGAGCGGTAGAAACAAACATTGCTTCAACCCTTACAGCGATCAATCCGTTTGGCATGGAGCGGGCACAAGTCGGTATGGGCGTAAATCCAGGCACGGGCCAACCTGAGGAAATTGCTAAAGTCGCTCTGTTTCTCGCTTCGGATGATTCGAGCTTCCTTAATGGTACGACGGTTACGGCGGATGCTGGATGGACAGCGTACTAAGCCATTCGATTACATAGGAATAAAAAAGGGCATTCGGCCGCACCCTATCGCACATAAGGCATTACATGAAAGGCAGAAGGAGTGTGCATAGGTGATGGCGAATCCATCGAAAGATACGTCCAAAGCAGCGAGGGAGCAAACCCCGGACAAGAAGCGGGCAACCCCCGCAAAACGCGCCGAGGATACGGAATTTGCCGATGAGTTGACCCAAAGTGATATTCAATCGGCGTTTAAAAATCCGGTCACCGGTGAGGAACGTTTGTACTAGGAATGTCAAAGGTTCAGAACCCAAGGCAGCCCTGATTTGATCGGGGCTGTCTTTTGTTTTGGAGACGAGGAGGGGACGCGCTTGACTTTTACTCTGGTTACGTATAAAAACAAGAGGGAGAGTTAGAGGTCATTTATTCCATTTGTTCGCTACTTAAGGAGGTACATCCCCAATGTCTACGATCGATTTGATCAAAAGCCGGAGAAATATAAAAGCATTCAAACCCGACCCGATTGACGAGTCAGCGCTCATGAGTTGGCTGGAAGCGGCAAGCTACGCGCCAAACCATCGCTTTAATGAACCGTGGGAGCTGCTGCGCGTTGGACCTGAGACGCGAGCAAAGCTGAAGCACAAGAGCGATTTCTGGGGAGCTCCCGTTGTGATCGCATTGTTGTCCAAGCCTGGAGCTACTCCACTCGAACGGGATGAAAATGTGATGGCTGCCGCTTGTTTCGCTCAAAACTTGATGTTGGCTGCCCATGAAGCAGGCGTCGGTACATTCTGGTCGTCCGTCGGAAGCTCGGCGCAAAATCGGGAAGTGCTGGGTGTCGCCGAAGGGTACGAGGTGATTGGCGTATTTGGAATCGGGTATCCGGCCGAAATTCCAGAGGCCAAGCCAAGAACACCGATTGCGGAAAAAATCAAAACGCTGCCGTAATTCAGATTCGATGTGAAAATGCCCAAAGTTGCCTTTGCTCCAATTGGAGAGAGGCGGCTTTGGGCATTTTACCATATTGAAAAACGCAAAAAGGCGTGCTATATTGGTATAGCATGCGCACAGATTTTGTGTACAATTTTATATCTTCCCTAATTTTATTGTACAGAAAAAAAGGCGCTGCGTCAACCCCTATTTTTGCAAAAAGGAGTGCTGGTTATGGAGAAGGAGCTTCACCAGGAGCTGGAGCGAGAGCAGGAACGGTTGGACCGTGTTATGGAAGTCCTCGCAGAGAGCATCGGCGAACTGGAGGAGGATACCTCACGCCGCAGACAGGAGGTCGTCGAGTTCCGCAAGCATTTCTGGGAAGATGTCACGGTGAACGTGGATAATTTCGACGATTTTCTGGAAACGGTAATCAGCTTGCGCCAGCAGGCCGAAGTATTGTCATTAAGCCAAAGCAGTCATCGTCAAGCCTCGAAACGCCGGGCGGCACTGCTTCGAATGCAGGAGAATCCGTATTTTGGACGGATCGATTTTTTGGAGGAAGGGGAGCCGGAGGCCGAACGGGTCTATATTGGCGTCTCCTCCTTGATGGATCCGAGCGGCGAGAAGTTTCTCATCTACGATTGGCGGGCCCCAATCTCGAGCGTGTATTACGATTACGGGCCGGGTCCAGCTCAGTACGATACGCCCGGCGGGACGATTCACGGGGAGCTGAAGCGGAAGTGGCAGTACCTCATTCGCCGTGGACGGATCGAATCGATGTTTGATACCTCGCTGACGATTGGGGACGAAGTGCTGCAGCAGGTGCTCGGACATACAGCTAATACGCAGATGCGCAGCATCGTGGCTACGATCCAACAGGAGCAGAACCGGATCATCCGGCATGATCAAGGCCGGTTGCTGATCGTGCAAGGCGCTGCGGGCAGCGGGAAAACGTCCGCGGCGTTGCAGCGGATCGCCTATTTGCTGTACAAATACCGCGATCGGATGACAGCTGATCAGATCGTGTTATTTTCGCCGAATGCCATGTTCCAGACTTATGTATCTGGTGTCCTTCCCGAGCTTGGGGAGGAAAATATGCAGCAGGTGACGTTCCAGGAATACCTGGATCACCGACTCAGCGGGATGTTCGAGGTGGAGGATGCTTATGGACAGCTGGAATATGTGCTAACGGCGAAGAAGGATCCAGACTACCAAGCGCGTCTGGCTGCAATTCAGTTGAAGGCGTCAGCGTCTTTCTTCGAGGCGATTCAAGCTTATCGGTCGTCCTTGGAACAAGGCGGCATGCGGTTCCAACCGATCCAATTCCGCGGGGAGACATTGGTGTCGGCGGAAATGATGGCAGAGCAGTTTTACGGGGGAGAAGAGTCTCTGCGTATGTCCGGGCGGATTGAACGGCTGACGACATGGCTGAATGAACGAATCAACGAGATTGAGAAGCAGGAGCGCCGCAAGCCCTGGGTGCGGGACGCGATTGAGATGCTCAGCAACGAGCAATACGAACGAGCCTACGAGCGGATTCGGAAAAAATACGGCTTAACTGAGGATTCCGACGAGGAGATCGAAGGCGAACGGTTGGAGAGGGAGCTTGCCCGCATCGTCGTGCGCAGAAAGCTGAAGCCCATCCGGGAACAGATCCGAGAATTGCGTTTTATCGATCTGACCGGGGTGTATAAGCAGCTGTTTGAAAATCCAACGCATTCCGGTGCTTGGTTGGAGACGGAGGCGCCGGAGGTTCGAAACGATTGGCCAGAGATTTGCCGGATTACGATTCAGAGCCTTGATAAGGGCAAGTTGTTTTATGAGGATGCGACGCCGTTTCTGCTGCTGCATGAACTGATTCTTGGATTCCAGGCGAACATATCCATCCGTCATGTCTTGATTGATGAGGCGCAGGATTACTCCCCGCTTCAATTTGAGTTTATTAAAAGGCTGTTTCCGGCCGCAAAGCTGACGGTACTCGGCGATTTTCATCAGGTGATATTTGCGCACGCAGCCGAAACGGCGGATTTCCAAGGGTTGCTGCGTTTGTATGGACCCGAGCAAACGGAGACGATCCAGTTGCTGCGAAGCTATCGGTCGACCCGGCCAATCGTCGAGTTTACGCGGAGTCTGATCCCCGGCGGTGAACAGATCGAACCGTTTGAGCGGAACGGTGAACTGCCAGTGCTGACGCAGACGGTTGATTATGAGGAGTTACATCGGCGGATTGAAGCCAGAGTCGCTGAATGGAAAGAACAGGGGGCGGCGACGATCGCCATCATCTGCCGGTCGGCAGCGGAGAGTGCAGCCGCCTATGAGGCTTTAAGAGGAGAACGAATCACTGATCTCAAGCTGGTTACCCGTGATTCGGCCGAATACAAGCAAGGGGTGGTGGTCATCCCCGCCTATTTGGCCAAAGGCATCGAGTTTGATGCGGTGATCCTTTACGATGCTTCGGCAAGCGCTTATGGAGAGGAAAACGTGCGGCGGTTGTTTTATACGGCATGCACCCGGGCGATGCATCATTTGCAGCTGTTTAGCGTAGGTGCTCCAAGTCCGTTCATGGAGCCGGCGATTAATCAGGGGCTTGTAGTGGTTGAGCAGTAAAGCGGGAGAAGCCAGGAGAAATAGGCTCGATGCCCATCCCGGAGATCAAGGCGAAGCTGATGACGGAGTCTTAGATGCATATGAAAAGTATGACCCTGCGAATGGCGGGGTTTTCTTTTTCATCGTCAGATAAGTGTGAATTCGGTTATAATGTAACTATTATCATCACGATCATAGTTAGAGGTGCTTGTCCATTGGCTGATGAAGTGTTGTCCAAAGAATTGGTTCTCGATACAACGGAGACCGTGCTGCGCAAGTATGGTCCGGCGAAGACGAATATGTCTGACATCGCCCGGGCGCTTGATGTCACGCACGCCGCATTATACCGTCTATACAGCAATAAAGCTGCCCTGAAGGAGGCTGTGGTTGAACGTTGGCTAGAGCGCTCACTTCCTCCGCTGCAGGCAGTTGCCAGTGAGGCATCACCTGCCAGTGAGAGGCTGTACCGCTGGCTGGATACATTGCGCAAATTTAAAAGAAACCGCGCTAGCCAGGATCCTGAATTGTTTGAAATGTACTCGATGCTCGTCGAGGAAGCACCTGAAGCCATTCGGGTGCATCGCGATCATTTGTTAGACCAATTGACCGCAATTATTGAAGATGGCATACAGGAAGGGACGATTGCCAAGCAGGATGCGCGAGCTGCTGCAAACGCTGTGTTTACTGCTACGGCGGCTTTCCATCATGTTGCCCACGCTGCAGAATGGGAACTTTCCGATTGGGACAGCCGTTTTGAAGCTGTTTGGCGTTTGATTTCCGTCGGCTTGTTTACTGATCCATCAGCTGTCAAGTAGATCTAAGATGAAACTATAATCTAAACATTGCAACCTCCTTTCGTGCGCAGAAAGGAGGTCTTTTTTTGCGGATCAAGTTACAAAAATAATATTTTGTATATTGTAACTTGTAAATCTATGTGCTAGAATAACCACATTCGTCATAAGGAGGAGATACATGTGTACGTCATCATGGGAGCGACAGGTCAAGTAGGCGGAGCTACCGCAAAGGCTTTGCTGGCAGAAGGTAATAAAGTGAGGGTTGTGGTTCGGAATGAAGAGAAAGCGAAGGTTTGGCGAGAATACGGAGCTGAACCGGTGTTTGCCGATTATGGCTCGGCCGAGGCATAAGCGGCCTTTACAGGAGCTGAGGCTGTATTTGTGATGAACCCGGCGGTATTTTATCCATCAGAGGGCTTTTCGGAAACGAGAGAGACCGTAGCAGCGGTCGCCAAAGCGCTTGTTGGGGCAAATGTGCCGAAGTATATAGCATTGTCTTCCATCGGGACACATCTCCCGAACGGGCTTGGGATTATTGAATCTCTGAATATTCTGGAACGTGGTTTGGCTGATCTGCCGATTCCATCAGCCTTCCTGCGCGCTGCTTGGTTCCAGGACAATTCCAAATGGGATATCGAATCTGCTAGAAACGATGGGAAGGTAGTAAGTTTTCTTCAGCCGCTTGATCGAAAAATTCCAATGATCGCCACTGCGGATATTGGAGAGATTGCGGCGAAGACGTTGCAACAAAGTTGGGAAGGTGTCCGCTACCTTGAACTGCAAGGGCCAGAGCCTTATTCCCCGGACGATATTGCCTCTGCATTTTCGAAACTGCTGAAGCGTGAGGTTAACGCAGTGGCTCTTCCGCACAATGAATGGGCTGAAGCATTTATAGCTCAAGGAGCGCCCGAGGACCGCATCCATGGCAGGATTGCTATGCTGGAAGGTTTCAATTCGGGATGGATTGATTTTAAGTATGAAGGTACAGAGCTTATTTCTGGGAAAATCACCTTGGAAGAAACGTTAAGTCAATGGGTGTAAAGCCACCTGAGGAACTCGTTCATTCTTGCGACTCCGGGTACCAGTATGGCAACGAAAATCGATATTTGATTAGGATTAATTACATTGGGCAAAAGAGCAGATAGCAGATCTCAACTGAGATCTGCTTTATCTTTTTGGAGGATAATGAGATAGAAGGCTGCTAATTATCGGATTTGTTGCTATTACCGTCTTCTGAATGTTGTATAATTATGGAAGTCAAAACTTCCAGGATAGCCGAAGAACCTTATCATGTGAGAGGAAGGGGCTGCGGAATGAAGCGTGATCTTCAGTCGTACAAAGGCTGGTTATGGATGACGGGATACTTCGTAGTATTGATTTTAGCAAGCAATCACAGTCAAGGATATTCCTTGTTGGATCGTTTTCTGGACGACCTTGGAATTGGCAGCTGGACGAAAGAAGTGGAAATTGGAGGGCGATTGCACACCACTTCCTTGATTTCGCTCCCTTTGTTGCTGCTTTGTTTGTACCAAACGGTTCGTGGGTTAAAGGAAAGGGTTCCCCAAATCTTGTTCATCTTGCTCATCGTCGCGGGGATATGGACTGTGGTGTACCCGAAGATAACGGAAGGGATATTTTAGAATTCGTGGTGGACAGCCATGAAAGATTCGATCCAGGCGGATCCTTCTCATCGTTTGCATCAAAGAATGAAGGTAAAATATAACTTGGATGATTGATAAATATGGGGGGGATATGCGTGCGGATAAATATAGATGGAAAGCTGCGCATTGAACGATTTGAGCTTAGCCATACCGATGATTTGTTTAGGCTTATTCAAGAGAATCGGGTTCATTTTGGCAAGTGGCTTGAATTCCCTCATCGCACCCATACCGTTAACGATGCCAGTGCGTTCATAATCAGAACGCTTCAGAAGCAGGCTGCGGGAAATGGAGGTTGGAGCGGGATCTGGCTGGAGCACCATTTAATCGGAGCTATTGGGTTAGTACAGATCCACCGGAACGATCAAATAGCTGAAATTGGGTATTACCTCGCACAGGAATATGAAGGGCAAGGAATCATCAGCCGATCGTGCCGCGAAGTCATAAATTATATCTTCGAAGAGTTGGAACTCCATCGCATTGAGATCCGAGTTCATCCCGAGAATTTAAGAAGCCGAAAAATCCCGGAAAGACTGGGATTTACTCAGGAAGGAATCTTGCGTCAAGCGGAATGGTTTATCGACCATTATAGGGATAAAGTAATTTACGGACTGATAAAAGAGGAGTGGAATCCAGGTCAATGATCATTAGAGCGGAAGAACCAAGAGATGCCCGAGCTTTATTTGCACTTCACTTTCAGGCTTTCGGGGAGCGGGAGGATGAGTCCAAGCTAGTCGACCGCATCCGAAACTCCCCTCAATATATCCCCTCCTTGTCGTTAGTTGCGGAACATGAGGGGCAGATCGTTGGACATGCTCTTTTTAGCAAAGCGGAGGCAGTTGGTAAGGAGCAAGTAAGCCATGAGGTAGTTGTTCTCGCTCCCCTGGCGGTGAGTCCTTCCTTTCAGAAGCAAGGGATTGGAACACAGTTAATTCAGGAGGGTTTACAACGAACCCAAGAACTTGGTTACGGAGTGGTCTTCTTAATCGGACATCCTGAATATTATCCTCGGTTCGGGTTCAAGCCTGCAAGGTCATTGGGCTTCGAACTCAAGCAGTTTGAAGTGCCGGATGAAGTGTTTATGGCCATGGAACTGAAGGAGGGAGCAACTTTATCCATTCAGGGGGAACTCCTATATCCGGAAGCCTTTTTTGAAAAATGAGCAACAAGAAGGAAGTGTCATTCGCAGTAATGAACGATTTTGAACGTGTATTTGAGATCATGTCCGCATCCTTTCCGGAGATTGAATATCGAACCAAATCTGGACAAATGGAGTTGTTGCGGCATCCAGAATATCGGCTGATCACCGAATCGGATGAGAAGGGACGGGTTGTCGCTTTTTTGGCGGTTTGGGATTTTCCGGCCTTTCAATTTATTGAGCATCTCGCGGTAGATCCTGCTGTGAGAGGAGGGGGGATTGGGAAAAGGTTGGTCGAAAAATGTCTGAAGACCTCTGCCAAACTGACCGTATTAGAAGTGGAACTTCCGGAAAATCACGTGGCCTGCCGACGGATTCGGTTTTACGAACGGCTGGGATTCCATCTCAACGATTTCAACTATGTCCAACCACCGCTGCGGCCCGGTAGAGCCGAACTTCCCCTGAAAATGATGAGTTACCCGAAGCCGCTGACGGAGGAAGAGTTCCTGGTGTGCAGAGCGTTGATCTACAGCAAAGTCTATCGCGTGCCTGAAGCTTAACATGTGTAATCGGTCCATTCTAGTTTGCATAAGAGAGGATGTTGTCCATGAACCGGGGAGGGCATGAAAATGAAACGAATTTACCTGATCAGGCATTGCAAAGCGCATGGGCAGGAGCCTTCGGCGGAACTCACCGCAGAGGGACGCAAGCAAGCGGAGTTGTTGGCCGATGTTTTGCTTGACCGACCGATCAATTGTATTGTCTCCAGCCCTTATCTTCGAGCCATCTCCACAATTCAACCGTTAGCAGAACGATTGGGGTTGCCCATCCATCAGGATGATCGGCTTAGCGAGCGAATTTTGGCGGTTCACGATTTGCCGGATTGGATGGATCACTTGAAAAGATCGTTTGATGAACTTGATATGAAGCTGCCTGGCGGAGAATCTTCAAGAGAAGCCATGAACCGGGGAATCGCAGCGATTGAAGACCTGCTTCAACGGCCGGAGGAGAATGCAATTGTCGTCACCCATGGGAATTTGATGTCCTTAATTTTGAAACACTATGATGATTCATTTGGGTTCGAGGCATGGAGCCGGCTGACGAATCCGGATGTGTATGAGCTGGGGTTCATCGGGGATAAGGCAATTGAGGTAACGCGTCTTTGGAAGTAGTTTTGGATTTCTAATTAGACTTGTAAGAGGGTGTACACGAAAAATCGAGTACATTTTTGAATTTTCGGTGGTTTTGTCGCAATGTATATGAAATTTCATATATATTTGCACGTTTTCAAGTGTTTTGGTCCAAATCTATCACTAGCCTTGCATCTAAAGTGACATGGTATTCAATTAATTGTTAATATTGGTTATATCAGCTTATTGGATTAAAATTTTCCATTTCTATTTTCCGCCAATGTGCTAAAAGGGTAACAGGACGTGAAGTGTAGTCATGTTACCAAAAATTAGTAGATGAATCATTCGGTTACTCTAGTACCATCTTGACGCTCTTGAGCTTCAANGGATGTTTTCTCGGCCTTCCTGGCCGCCCTTTCTTACGCCGGCCTTTGGATGGCCGAGACGGCGGTCGTAACACAGCTTGTTGAAACTCTTCCCACGATCGCTCAGCATATAAGCGCATGCGTTTCAAGATCTGCCATAAGCTTAGATCCGTTTGCATCTCTAACTTGATCAACAGCACCAAGCTGTACGCGATCA